>JAGSHF010000086.1 GCA_023954685.1 Flavobacteriaceae bacterium
AATTTCTAGAAAACTACCTCCAATAGAAGAGTCAGAAGATGATGTTATCATTAAACAGAAAAATATTTTTACAGTATTATTGAATGGTAAAGATCAATTGCTTGTTGAAGATGAAATCATGGAAGTTAAAGACTTAAAAGCTGCAGCTGTAGAGTTTTTAGATAATGGTGGAGATGGTACTTGTAACTATTGCAGGGGAATCAAAAACCCGAGTTCTTCTGATAATCCCGATAAAGCAATTATTTCTTTAAAGAACGACCGCGAAACATCATATAAGACATACATATCTGTTCAAAATGAATTGGTAGGTGCTTATAATGTGTTAAGAAATAGAAGAGCGCTAGAAATAGGGCCTCAACAAGGGTTTCAAGACATGAACTTTATACAAATGCAAAAAAGTTATAAAGATGTGAAGTGGGTTGGAAATAAGACAAAGTTAAAGGAGATAATTGATCAAATAAAGATTGAATATCCTCAAAAACTTTCGGAAGTACAATAAAGTAGAATTTAAAACAACTTACAATTATGTCTAAATTTACAAAGAAAAAGGGAGGAGAATTGCCAGCGGTGAATACGGCATCTCTACCAGATATTGTTTTTATGTTATTGTTCTTCTTTATGGTAGCTACTGTAATGAGAGATGATACTTTAATGATTGAAAACAAATTGCCAAATGCCGATCAGGTTGAAAAGCTTGAAAAAAAGGATTTGGTAATGTATATCTATGCAGGGAAACCTAGTCAGAACTATAAAACTAAGTATGGTACTGAAGCAAGAATTCAGTTAAATGATAAGTTTGCTGAAGTAGGAGAAATTGCGGCATTTATATCTGCCGAACGGGCGTCAAAACGTGAGGAACTTGTTCCTTTTTTAACGACGTCACTCAAAGTAGATAAAGAGGCAAACATGGGATTAGTTGGTGACATTAAGCAAGAACTTAGAAAAGTAAATGCTTTAAAAATTAGTTATGCAGCTATAAAAGGTGACGTTTCTAAAAATTAGAAACACATCTTATTTTGATAATAAACTAAAGGCATTCATTTCTTATGAATGCCTTTTTTACTTGGTTTAAAGTTGAAATTGTATTTACTTAGTCTAATAATGTTTCAAGTATGCGAATAACATTTCTACTCTTAATGGCGTTATTGTTCTCACCTATATTAGGGGCTCAAGAAGCTGTACCTGAAGAAACCAGGGAGGTGTTGGTTAGTGATAGCCTTTATAGAGAGGATCAATTATATTTTGGAGCCACTTATAATATTTTAATAAATCTACCCACAGATATGTCCCAGTATGGGTTTTCGGCAGGATTTCATTTTGGTTTTATTCGAGATTTTCCAATAAATCAAAAAAGAGATAGAGCTATTGGATTGGGTTTAGGATTTTCAACAAACACGTTTAATAACAATCTTAAAATTAGTGAAAGTCTGCAGCAGAATCAATCCCTTGAAATTATTGCTGATGGGGGCTTTACTCGAAATAAAATGATACTCCAAATTATTGAATTACCAATTGAATTTAGATGGCGTACTTCAACTCCGGATATAAATCGATTTTGGAGGGTCTATCCGGGCTTTAAATTGGGTTACGTTGTAGCATCAAAATCGAAGTTTATTGGTGAAGAAGAGACTATCAATTACAATAATATTGAAAACCTAAATAGGTTACAATATGGCCTCACATTAAGCGCCGGTTATGCTTCTTGGAACGTACACCTATATTATGCACTTAACCCTATTTTTAATAGCGATGAGAACATAAATGGGAAAACTGTTGATTTCAAAATGATGAAAATTGGTCTAATGTTTTACATGTTATAGCCAATAGTTTAAGGCGATTAATTGTGGAATACTACCTACAAAAAAACCCAACAAGAGCTCTGGATTTGTATGCGCTTTAAGATGTAGCCTTGAAGTAGCAATAGCCCCAATAATTAAACTGAACAAGCCCAATGAGCCAATAATATTGATGCTAAAATGAATGCTTAATGCAATGAAGAAGGTCCATACTCCTGCAGAAGCAATCATATGAATACTTGCTTTTAGTTTGAAAATAGCTAGAATGAGACAAGAAAGCGTAGATATTAAAACACCGATAAAAAAGAAATACAACGCTTCATATTCATTAATAGGCAATATGTGTTGAAGTATAATTATAATAATACCACAGTTAAGTAGCAAAGGGAGAATGCGTTCTCTCGTTGTTTCAAGATGAGGAGATTTAACTTGTTTGAGCGTCTTTAGTAAAAAAAATAGCAGTATTGGTAGAATAATAGTCAAAATAGCCAATGCCATAATTTTTGCCTTCAATATGTGTAATGGAATGTATCTAGGCGCCTTTGAAAAATAAAACACCACTGCCAATAATGGCATAAAAAGAGGATGAAAAATATACGATATACTTCTTAGTAGAGCGTTCAAATTATATCTGTTTTCTAAGTCTGGCAACTGAAATCTCAAGTTGCTCTCTGTATTTCGCAACTGTTCTGCGGGCAATTGGATATCCTTTTTCTTTTAGTATTTTGGCTAATTTTTCATCAGTCAACGGTTTTTTCTTGTCTTCATCTTCAATTACTGTTTCTAATATTTTCTTTATCTCGCGTGTTGAGACATCTTCACCTTGGTCATTTTTCATGGATTCAGAAAAGAATTCTTTAATGAGTTTTGTGCCATAAGGTGTATCTACATATTTACTATTTGCGACTCTAGAAACCGTAGAAACGTCCATTTCAATTTCATCTGCGATGTCTTTTAAAATCATTGGTTTTAGCTTGCGCTCATCGCCAGTCAGGAAATATTCTTTTTGATAATGCATAATAGCACTCATGGTAACAAAAAGGGTTTGCTGTCTTTGTCTTATGGCGTCAATAAACCATTTTGCAGCATCAAGTTTTTGTTTAATAAAAATAACGGCATCCTTTTGTGATTTTGATTTTTCTTTAGACTCTTTATATCCTTTTAGCATATTATTATACTCACGAGAAACGTGAAGTTCAGGGGCATTTCTTCCGTTGAGGGTTAACTCTAATTCACCATCTAGAATTTTAATAGTGAAATCAGGTACAACGTGCTCTATGATTCTAGTGTTTCCAGCATAAGAACTTCCTGGCTTAGGATTTAATCGTTCAATTTCATGAATAGCATCCTTTAGTTGCGTTTCAGTAATGTCAAATTTGTGAAGTAATTTTTTATAATGTTTTTTAGTGAACTGTTCAAATGCTTTATCAATTATAGTAGTCGCCAATTCCACATTTATGTTTTTTGCCTTGCGCTGTAGTTGAATTAATAAACATTCTTGCAGGTTTCGCGAGCCAACTCCTGCAGGATCTAATTGATGCACTATTTTTAATACTGCTTCAATTTTATGTTCTTCAGTATAAACATTTTGTGTAAATGCTAAATCATCCATAATGTCAGCTAGCTCACGCCTTATGTAGCCACTTTCATCAATACTGCCAACCAAAAATTCTGCTATTTTGGCTTCTTCTTCATTAAGTCTGAACGTACTAAGTTGATTTTTTAAATGTTGAGTAAATGAGGTGCCAGAGGCGTAAGGGATACTTTTTTCTTCATCATCAACACTATAATTATTGGCTTGCATTCTGTAATCTGGGATCTCATCATCGCTGAGGTATTCATCTACGTTTATATCATCTGCATTAATAGAATCGTTATCTTCATAATCATCACTATTATCAAAATCATCATCAAACTCTTCCGTTGATTCTTTACCATTTTCAAGTGCAGGATTTTCTTCAAGTTCCTGTTTTAGTCGTTGTTCAAAAGCTTGCGTAGGTAATTGTATCAGCTTCATCAATTGTATTTGTTGAGGCGATAATTTTTGTGATAATTTAAACTGTAAATACTGTTTGAGCATGTTGATTTAATTACTTCGTACCAAAAATAATTAAATTAGACTAATAAGGGATTAGTTTGAACCCTTTTATTAACTATTAGCATTATCGCAATGCTAAAAAGTATTGTATGTAATTTTGGTATATTTAAAATTAAGAAAAATAGTTCCAGTTTTAGGCGTTTCTGATTTGTAAGTTTTCTTATCAATATGAGCATCTTTTCCCATGTATTTAAGAGGGATTCTTATACGTTCAATTTCAAATACCACTTCTATATTGGAAGGTAATATACTTGCACTTTCATCATAGTTCATTTTAACAATATAAATACCGTCTTTCTTAGTGCTGATTTCATACTCAATAATTCTGTTAAGATTTATATCAATTAGTACTGTAGCTATTGAGAAATCGGCTTTTTTACTTGAGGGTATGATATTAGCTACCTTATAGGTTTTATTTTGCCTTATTTCAGTTCCACGATCAACAGTTATAAAAGGATTTTTAAATAATTGATGCAATGAAACGTCTAAGCCGTTTTTAGGGATTAAAACAAAATCTTCTGAGAACACCTTAGTGTCTTTGTTTTGTACATATTCTATTCTAGCCTGTTTTTTGGGAATATTTACAAAACTAATATCAACTTTAAGTTCAACATTAGCCATAAAGGTTTCAATAGTATCCATACGCTTTTGAATACTCAAAATATTTGAATCGATATTTTGAGCACCTAAAAGACAAATGCTTGATAAATAAAATAGAATTATATATTGTATCATAAACTTATATCTTTTTTATTAAAAATAAATACACCAATAAACATGGTTATAAGAATATATAGAATTAGTAGTGCTAAATTCATGTAAATTTGATGCCAAGGAATATTAAAATAAAATAGATATTGCCACGTGTCATTGAGTTTAAAATAAAGCCAATTGTCTAGGAAGTAGTTACCAAAATTAACTTTTAAAAGTAAATTAGATACTATCAAGAAAAAAGCTCCAGCAATCCATGTTTTAGTGGCTTCCTCTAAAATGATGGCCAAGGTTAAACTAACCACGGAAAAAAAGACCATAGAGATCGCGCCAATAATAAAAGCCCAAGTAATGCGGTAAAAGGCATCTGAAGATTCATAAAAATTAAGGTTATCTAAATAAACTATAAGATCTCCGCTACCAAAAAAAGTGTAGGATAGTATAAATGTTGTTAGAGCTAAGAAAAACACAATAAGTAATGTAAATAAGATGGCTACAATATATTTACACAATATAAACTTCCATTTTGAAACCGGCTGCAACATGACGCTTAATAAGGTTCTATCTTTATACTCTGATGTTAATGTGCCAGATACTATAACTATTAATATTAAGGGTAAATGAAACCATAACGTGTTTAATATGAGGTAACTTAACAAGTTTCCGTTAAGTAAATTTCCTTCAAAATGAAATGATTGTTGCAAATTATCTAATAAAAGATCTAAAACACTTTGCCCCTGTGAGTATGCACTAAATAAAATAATAATTTCAATTATGAATATAGCTGCTAGGGCATAATAAGTCTTTCCTTGCTTGAATAACTTGAAGATTTCAGTGAAAATTAAATCTTTCATAGGGTTTAATTTTCAAACAATTTGTTCATACTGATTTCTGGAGTAAACGCCGTTATATTTATGTTTTCTTGATGAAGTTTTTGAATTAATTCTGAAATATTTTTAGAGTTAATTTTAATTGTAGCTTCATTATCTTTTATAACAGCATTATAAGTTTTTAATGCAGATGAGGTTGATAGATTGGATGCTAAAATAGTATAAGCTATGGTACTTTGGTTAATAATTTCTTCTGTTGTTCCAGACTTTATTATTCGACCATTTTTAATTACCATTAATTTGTGACAAATTTTATTAAGTTCATCTACAATGTGAGATGAGATTAAAATAGCTAATTTTTCTTTTTCAGCAAGATTTGTAATAAGTGTTTTTAATGATGCTATTCCCATAGGATCTAATCCTGAAAACGGCTCGTCTAGGACAAGACATTCAGGGTTATTTAATAGTGCAACGGCAATAGCTAATCGCTGTTTCATCCCCATTGAAAAGTTTCTTACAGGGTCTTTTCGGTCAATAGGCAAACCAACCTTCGTTAAGCTTTCCTCAAAAAATTGATGATTAGTTTTTAGCCCTTGAATACTTGAAAAAACTCTCAGGTTTTCATACGCACTTAAATATTCATACAAAGCTGGTTTTTCTATAATCCCACCAATAGGTTTAAGTTTTTTTGAGTTGATAGTAATAGTTCCAGTATCTGGTCTTAGAACTCTTAAGAGTATTTTAAATAAGGTTGATTTTCCTGAGCCATTGGCGCCAACAATACCTAGAATCTCTCCAGCAGCACAAGAAATAGTGACATTATCTAATGCTTTTATGGATTTATAAGATTTTGAAAGGTTTTGGCCTGAAATAATCATAGTCGATTCTCTAATTGAAGTTTTTGAAAATCAAATTTGGCTTTATAACTTTTCTCAAGAAATGTGCGTTTCCAGAAATACTTTTTAAATAAAAAGAGAGGGTCATTTATCATAAAATAAGGAATGTAATGGTACCATTTTATACCTTTAGAAGAGTAATATTCTTTAACTTGATTTTCAATACCTAATTCTTTAGCTGCAACTAAGGCCGCAATTCGTTGGCATTTAGAACCTATATATAAATTGGAAATTCTTTTTGTAAATCCATAGATATAAAATTGATCTTTTGCTCTTTTATAGTTTTGATAACGTGACCATCCATCCATAATAACCAGATAAATATGTACAAATGAAAATAAAAAACAAACAAACCAGAATATAATTATCCATGTTGAAGATTCAAAATAGGAAGCTTTAAGTTTTACCCAATAAAACCATGATTCTAGTATGAAAAGCAATAAAGAATAATATAATAACCGCCCCACTTTTAAATAAGATATTAATGGAGATGGTTGCTCAGGTAGCTTTTTTATGTTAATATCGGTTAATTGAATTGGCCTCAACGCTAAGTTTTAAAATTAAAGTAACATAAATTTTATGTCTGAACAAACTAAATAACTAAAAAAAATAAACTTCTGATAATCCAAAAAAATTAGAACTCCGCATTTTGAGGTGTTCTTGGATAAGGAATCACATCTCTAATGTTACCCATGCCAGTAGTAAACATAACCAAACGTTCAAATCCTAATCCAAATCCTGAGTGTACAGCAGTGCCATATTTACGTAAATCTAAGTACCACCATAACTCTTCTTCAGGAATATCAAGTTCAGCCATTTTTTCTTTGAGAACCTCCAAGCGCTCTTCCCGCTGAGAACCTCCTACAATTTCACCAATACCCGGAAATAAGATATCCATGGCACGTACCGTTGTACCATCATCATTTAAACGCATGTAAAACGCTTTAATATTTGCGGGATAATCGAAAAGAATTACAGGACATTTAAAGTGTTTTTCCACAAGGAAACGCTCATGCTCACTTTGTAAATCAGCACCCCACTCTTCAATAATATATTTAAATTTTTTCTTTTTGTTGGGCTTAGAGTTTCTTAAAATTTCGATAGCTTCAGTGTAGCTTACACGTTTAAAATTATTATTTACAACAAATTTTAACTTTTCAGTCAGGGTCATTTCACTTCGCTCAGCCTGAGGTTTAGATTTGTCTTCTTGTATTAAACGTTGTTCAAGAAACGCGATATCATCTGCATTTTTTTCTAAGACATAACCAATAACAGATTTCATGAAATCTTCTGCTAAATCCATATTCCCTGCTAAATCCATAAAAGCAACTTCGGGCTCTATCATCCAAAACTCTGACAAATGACGAGACGTATTTGAGTTTTCTGCTCTAAACGTTGGTCCAAAAGTATATACTTTTCCTAGAGACATCGCATAAGTTTCAGCTTCCAATTGTCCAGAAACGGTTAGGTTGGTTTCCTTACCGAAAAAATCTTGAGTATAATCAACATCACCTGTTTCTGTTAAGGGTGGATTCTTAGCGTTTAAAGCGCTCACACGAAACATTTCACCCGCGCCTTCAGCATCACTACCGGTAACAATAGGTGTATGCATATAGTAAAAACCATTCTCGTTAAAATATTTATGAACTGCAAAAGACAATGCAGAACGCAAACGCATCACGGCGCTAAAAGTGTTCGTTCTTGTACGCAAATGAGCATTTTCTCTTAAAAATTCAAAAGAGTGTTTTTTAGGTTGAATTGGGTAGGTCTCAGGATCAGAATCTCCTAGAATTTCAAGGGCATTAACTTGTATTTCTACAGTTTGGCCTTTTCCTTGACTTTCAACTAATGTTCCTTTTATATGAACAGCAGCACCCGTAGTAACACGTTTTAATGTAGCCTCACTTAATGCATCAAAGTCAACAACACATTGTATGTTGTTTATGGTAGAACCATCATTAAGCGCAATAAATCTATTGGCTCTAAAAGTTCTTACCCAACCTTTAATTTCTATTTCAATTTGTGTTTTGTCTTCTGCTAATAATTTGGCAACGTTATAAGACTTCATGATTATTTGATTTTATTAATGGGAGCAAAGATAATTGTTTCAACTAAATTATATCTCGTTGTTCTTATCTTCTTCTGGGATGATTTTAAACGATGGCTCTTTTAAAACTTCTTTATTAGCAATGCTTCTTTCAAGAGACAATAACAATGAAGGTAATAACAATAAATTGGCGAGCATAGCGAAAAGTAAAGTCGCCGAAACTAAGGCTCCTAATGCGACGGTACCACCGAAACTAGAAATGATGAATACCGAGAAACCAAAGAATAAAACGATTGAAGTGTAGAACATGCTGACTCCTGTTTCTCTCAGTGCCGCATAAACCGATTTCCGTATTTTCCAATTATTGGCTTGTAATTCTTGCCTATATTTTGCTAAGAAATGAATGGTGTCATCTACCGAAATTCCAAAGGCAATACTAAAAACCAATATGGTTGATGGTTTAATAGGCACACCTAAATACCCCATAAGTCCGGCTGTGATTAATAGCGGTAATAAATTAGGGATTAGGGATACTATGATCATTTTAAAAGACCGAAACATATAGGCCATGAACAATGAAATGAGTACAATGGCTAAAGATAAAGACAGAATAAGATTATTAACCAAATAATGTGTGCCCTTTTGAAACATATAGGCCTTGCCGGTTATAGTCACGTTGTATTGATCTTCTGGAAAAAGTTTGTCAATTTTTTCGTGTAAATCCTCTTCAATTCGCTCCATTTGATCTGTGCCAACATCTTTCATAAATGATGTTATACGCGCATACTGCCCTGTAGAATCAACAAAATTAGTAAGCAAGTCAACATTGGTAGTTGAGTTTTTGGCATAAGATAAAATGAAACTGTTTTCTTGAGCAGATGGCAGTTGATAATATTTTGGATTGCCGTTGTAATACGCTTGTTTAGAATATTTCACCAGACTCACGATAGAGACTGGACGAGATAATTCTGGGGTTTCAATAATTAGATCTTCCAACTCATTCATACGTTTGAGGTTGGTCAATTTCATAACGCCTTTTTTGCGTTTTGTATCCACCATAATCTCTAAAGGCATGATGCCGTTGAACTCAGATTCAAAAAACCGGATGTCCTTAAAAAATTGCTTTCCTTTTGGCATGTCTTCAATTAGACTTCCAGAAATATTGATTTGATAAATACCAATAATACTGGTGACCAATAAAATAAGAGAAGTAATATAAATGGTGATTTTTCGCTGTCTTACCATGCGCTCCATCCAATCTACAAAAGTGTTGATCCAGCGCTTATTAAGGTGCTCCAAATGCCTATCTTTTGGCATAGGCATGTAACTATAAATAATTGGAATAATAAATAAGCAGATGATAAAAATAGAGAGGATACTTAATGAGGCTACAATGCCAAATTCTTTAAGCAAAGTACTATCTGTAATAATAAATGTTGCAAAACCGGATGCAGTAGTAACATTAGTCATTAAAGTAGCATTCCCAATTTTGGTAATTACACGTTGTAAAGATTTAGCTTTATTACCATGTTTTTGTACTTCATGCTGATATTTATTAATTAAGAAAATACAGTTTGGAATTCCTATTACGATAATGAGCGGAGGAATTAGGGCTGTTAAGACCGTAATTTCATATTCTAAAAAACCAATAATACCAAAGGTCCACATTACCCCAATAAGCACTACGACCATTGATATAATTGTAGCTCGTGTAGATCTAAAAAAGAAAAAGAAAATTATTGATGTCACACCAATTGCAGCTAGAATAAACGTGCTAATTTCGTCAATTATATTTTGAGAATTAAGTGTGCGAATGTATGGCATACCAGAGATTCTTACATCCAAATCATAAGTCGCTTCAAAAGCTTCAACTTTTGGGATAAGAACATTGACAATAAAATCTTTCCGAACAGGAGTGTTTACTATAGACTTATCTAAATAAATTGCCGAGCGTATGGCTTTGCTATCACTATTGAATAAGAAATTATCATAGAACGGGTATTGTTCAAAAAGCTCTTGTTGTAATTTAACTATTTCTTCGCGAGTAGAAACAGAATCCTTTATGAATGGAGTCAAGTTGAATTGCTGTTTACGCTCATCTTTACTTAACTTTTGTAAATCTTTTATTGAAACAACGGTTTCAACTTCATCATAAGGTTTAAAGTCATCGGATAATTTATTCCATGCATTTAATTTTTCTATGGTAAATAGAGTGGAATCTTTAACGCCCAGAACTATTAAATTACCTTCATCTCCAAAGGTTTTTAAAAAGTTATTGTATTCGAGATTTACTTCATGCTCATCGGGTAGGAGATTGGCTTCAGTGTAGGTAAATCGCATTTTCTCCCACTGTAAACTAAATACGTAAGTTGCTGCTAATATTACGATAATAATTATAGCTCTATTTCTTAGTATCAAGCGCGCGATGGTTTCCCAAAACCCAACAGAAAATAATTTTGCCATAGCCAATTTTAATGGCGCAAAGGTAGAAAAATACAACTGATAAATAACTTAAAACCTAGGGTTTGTCCATTATTTAAGCGTATTAAAAATAAAAGTAAAGCGAATTGATTGAAAAATAATTAGAAAAGTCGTTAAATCGTCATAATTTCTTTTTCTTTTACATCATAAATTAGGTCAACTTGTTTTACGCTGCTATCAGTCATTTCTTGAACATCCTGCGCTGCATTCTTTTGAAGATCTTCTGAAATATGATCTAGTTTTTTAATGTCATTATTGGCATCTTTTCTAGCATTTCTAATCCCTACTTTGGCATCTTCAGTTTCAGATTTAGCTTGTTTTGCCAAATCACGACGACGTTCTTCAGTTAAAGGTGGAACATTAATGATAATGGTTTCACCGTTATTCATAGGATTAAAACCAAGGTTGGCAAACATTATACCGCGTTCAATTTCTTGAAGCATACTTTTTTCCCATGGCTGAACAGTAATTGTTCTACCATCCGGTGTATTTACATTTGCAACTTGACTTAATGGAGTTTGGGCGCCATAGTAATCTACCATAACACTACCCAACATACTGGGAGTTGCTTTTCCAGCCCTAATGTTAACAAGTTGCTTTTCTAAATGCTTAATAGCATTTACCATAGCTTCTTTCGCGGTGTCTAAAATAAAATCTATTTCTTCGTTCATAACTCAGGTTTTTAGTGGCCAAATCAAAAATAAAGCCAAAGGAAAATTTAAAGATTTACAGTGGTTCCAATATTTTCTCCTAGAATAACTTTAAGGAGATTACCTTTCTTGTTCATGTCAAAAACAATAATAGGAAGATGATTTTCTTGACTTAATGTAAAGGCAGTAGTATCCATAACTTTGAGGCCTTTCTTTAAAACTTCATCAAAACTTATATGATCAAATTTTACTGCTTCTGAATCTTTTTCTGGATCTGCATTGTAAATACCATCAACCCTAGTGCCTTTTAATATAACATCTGCTTCAATTTCAATAGCTCGAAGAACCGCAGCAGAATCTGTTGTGAAATAAGGGTTCCCTGTCCCACCGCCAAAAATTACAACACGACCTTTTTGAAGATGTCGCATGGCTTTTCTTCTTATAAATGGCTCTGCAACTTCATTAATTTTTATTGCAGATTGTAATCGGGTTGGAATATTGGCATCTTCAAGAGCGCTTTGTAAAGCCAAACCATTGATTACCGTAGCTAGCATTCCCATATGATCCCCCTGCACGCGATCCATACCATTACTTGCGCCGGCAACACCTCTAAAAATGTTTCCGCCACCAATAACGACGGCTACTTCAACGCCCAAATCCGTAATTTGCTTTATGTCTTGTGCATATTCAGCCAGTCGTTCTGGATCAATACCATATTGTCTTTCACCCATTAAGGCTTCTCCAGAGAGTTTTAATAAAATGCGTTTGAACTTCATCTATTCTTATTCGATTTGTTGCAAATATAATATACATTTTTGTAAAAACTCAAGCTAAGAATATTAATACAAATTATATAGTTATATTTATAAAAAAAAGAATGAGAAATTGTATTAAATATTTTGTAGTTGCTTGTCTAGCAATTTCGTTTGGATGTTCTTCAGATGATTCTGGCAGTGATAACAATCCCGGAGGAGGATTAGTTGCACAGGCTACCTATAAAATTACTTTTGAACCTAGTTTTTCTGAGGATGATTATCCAATAGATTATCCTGCAAACCCTAGCTTTACCAAAATGTTTGTTATGGCACATTCAAGCAGTAGTTCTTTGTTTAATATTGGGTCTGCGGCATCTGACGGACTAAAGAAGTATGTAACAGAGGGTGATGTTAGCTTATTACAAAGTGAGCACACTACTGATGAAGGCGCTTCAAATTCTACTAAAATTGAAATTGGGAATGA
>JAGSHF010000130.1 GCA_023954685.1 Flavobacteriaceae bacterium
ATTACCTATGGTAAAAATATGGTCACGGCATCTTATGTGAGTAAAGAAATGCAAGCGCTTAATGCCGCGGCCAAATCAAAAGGCCTTGTGTTCATGAACGAAATTGGAGTTGATCCTGGGATTGACCATATGAGTGCCATGCAAGTACTTGATGATATTCGTGCAAAAGGCGGTGAGATCATTTTATTTGAATCCTTTACAGGTGGCTTGGTCGCGCCGGAAAGCGATGATAATTTATGGAATTACAAGTTTACTTGGAATCCAAGAAATGTAGTAGTTGCCGGTCAAGGTAGCGCAGCGAAATTTTTGCAAGAGGGTGCTTATAAATACATTCCTTACAACCGATTGTTTAGAAGGACTGAATTTTTAGAGGTAGATGGATATGGGCGTTTTGAAGCATACGCTAATAGGGATTCTTTAAAATACCAAAGTGCTTATGGTCTTGATCATGCAAAAACACTTTATAGAGGTACTATGCGACGTGTTGGCTATAGTAGAGCATGGAATATATTTGTGCAACTTGGCATGACAGACGACAGCTATACTATTGACGATAGCGAAAACATGAGTTATCGAGATTTTATTAATGCATTCTTACCTTATAGCCCAACTGATTCGGTTGAACTAAAACTACGTCATGAGTTAAAAATTGATCAAGATGATATTGTATGGGATAAACTTGAAGAACTTGATGTCTTTAACGCCAATAAGATGGTGGTTCTTAAGAAGGCTACACCAGCGCAAGTGCTTCAAAAAATATTAATGGACAATTGGACACTTAGTGCTGATGATAAAGATATGATCGTGATGTATCATAAATTTGGTTACAAACTTAATGATAAAGAATATCAAATTGACGCTTCAATGGTTGTCAAAGGCGAAGATCAAACTTATACGGCAATGGCAAAAACGGTTGGATTACCAGTGGCCATGGCTACTCTTGCTATTTTAAATGAAAAAATTACAACGCCTGGCGTACAAATTCCAATTCATAAAGAAGTTTATGAGCCTATCTTAGCAGAGCTTCAAGAATTTGGCATTAAATTTCATGAAAAAGAAGTGCCTTATTTAGGCTATAATCCCTTAAATGTTTGAAGTGATATACTGGTTTAATTTTTTTAGTAAAAAGAGAAAGTCAAAATAAATTCTGTTATTCACGGAAAATAAATATGAAGATAGTAAATCAGAATATTGAAATTGACGGTATTGATAAAGCCATTTTACGTGCTTTAATGGAAGATGCAAGAACGCCTATTCTAGAAATAGCGCGTAATGTTGGCATTTCGGGTGCTGCCATTCATCAACGTTTACGAAAATTAGAAAAGTCAGAATTAATCTCAGGTTCTAAATTTGTAATTAACCCAAAAATACTTGGCTATACCACCATGGCATTTGTTGGCATATTTTTAGATAAAGCCATGAGTAATCCAGATGCCGTTCGTCAACTTAAAAAAATACCTGAGGTTTTAGAATGTCATTATACTACTGGAAACTGGAGTATCTTGGTAAAAATACTATGCAAGGACAATGAACATTTAATGCAAGTTTTAAACAAGGATATTCAAACAATTCCTGGTGTATCTAGAACGGAAACCTTTATCTCTTTAGATCAACAAATAGACCGTCAAATTAAGATATAAAAAAGTCAGATTAATTAAATCTGACTTTAATTTTACCATGCACTTATAATTTAATCTCTGCCACCAAATACTTGAAGTGCCCAATACAATAATGAAGCTAATGCTCCAATAGCGGCAACCAAATATGTTCTAGCTGCCCATTTTAAAGCATCCTCAGCTGCGGCTTGTTCTTCTTGAGAAAGCATGTGCTTATTATTTAACCATGCTAAAGCTCTATTACTAGCATCATATTCAACAGGAAGCGTTATAAAGCTAAACAAGGTTGCAAAACCCATAAATACAACACCTGCGACAGCAACCCAATATCCCATTCCAACACCTGCGGCGCCACCTAGAATTAACCCGCCAATCACTAACCATTGCGACATTCCAGAAGTAGCACTTACAATTGGTACTAGAGCAGAACGCATGCCTAAAGCGCTATAAGCTTGCGCATGTTGTACGGCATGTCCACATTCATGAGCCGCAACAGCCGCTGCTGCTGCGTTACGTTGATTGTAGACCGACTCGCTTAAATTTACGGTTTTGTTTTTTGGATTATAATGATCGGTTAATTGACCTTTAACAGAAATTACCTCAACATCATTAATACCATTATCCGCAAGCATTTTTTCAGCAATTTCTCTGCCACTCATCCCATTGCGCAATTGTACTTTTGAATACCGCGCAAACTTCTGTTTTAGTTTATTACTAACTAACCAACTTACAAGAGCAATAGCTCCAATTAATATATAATATCCAATCATTTTTCCTAGTTTTATTAATACAAAATTAAATTATTTACAGCAAAATCTGAGCCAAATAAAAGTTAAGAAATTTTGTCAGTTTAAGCATGATTATTGTTAATCAAACTCATCATAAGGATCGTACGGTATCCCCGTGATTACAATTTCATCTTCATTCCCATCTTCATCAATATCATAAAAGCGTTTATATCTAATTAAGTCAGAATTTACCTCAAGAATCTCATATTGCGTGATGTATTGTTCTCCAAAATACAAATCTATTTTGTCTCCAATTAATTCCCATCTAAGATTTGTTGAAGTTAACGCACATTCAGCACATATATCACAATTAGACACATAGTCTTCCTCAAATTCAAACGGTTTTCCTTCTTCATTATAGAATTGAAACAAATCCTTAACACAGCCTTCAGTATGCTCATAGTTGTAAAAAACCTCATTAATTGTAACCGTATCATAAGCCCATGAGCCAATAATAGCTTCAATAATATAGGGATCAGGTCCTTGCTCATTTGCATCATCATCGTTAGCACACGAGAACGCAATTATTACAATTACAAAACCAATTAAGAAATTCTTCATTTTTTTTATCCTACAATATTCACAATTTTACCCGGAACCACAATAACCTTTTTAGGCTCACGTCCTTGTAATTGTACAATTGTTTTCTCATCTGCCATAACTGCAGCTTCAATATCATCCTTACTTAGATCTAATGATAACTCTAATGTAAATCGCATTTTACCGTTAAATGAAATAGGGTAATTCTTAGTGCTTTCAACCAAATGACTTGCGTCAAATATTGGAAAATCGGCCGTTGAAATAGACTCACTATGACCTAACTGACTCCACAACTCCTCAGCAATATGTGGTGCATAAGGTGAAATTAAAATCAGTAATGGTTCCAATATTTCTTTGCTAGTACACTTTTGTGCTGTTAACTCATTACAAGCAATCATAAAGGTTGATACCGAAGTATTAAACGAAAAATTCTCAATATCCTCTGCTACTTTCTTAATGGTTTTATGCAGTGTTTTTAAGTTGTCCTTTGTTGCGACTGCCTCTGTAATTTTTAATCCATTATCATCATTATACAACTTCCATAGTTTTTTAAGAAAACTATGGACCCCTGTAATACCAGCTGTATTCCAAGGCTTGTATTGCTCTAATGGTCCAAGAAACATTTCATACAAACGCAAACTATCAGCCCCGTAATCTTCAACAATTTTATCTGGGTTAACCACATTGTATTTGGATTTAGACATTTTTTCAACATCCCGACCAACTTTGTACACACCATTTTCCAATGTAAATTCAGCATTCTTAAATTCTGGACGCCAATTCTTAAAAGCATCAATGTCTAATTCATCCGATGAATTCACAAAAGAAACATCTACATGAATTGGCAAAACATTCTCATTGCCAATAATTCCTTTTGATAAAAATTTATTTTGATCTTCAACCCTATAAACAAAAGCACTAGTTCCTAAAATCATCCCTTGATTAATAAGTTTTTTAGCAAATTCATCATGAGGTACCAATCCCAAATCAAACATAAATTTTTGCCAGAAACGAGAATATAATAAGTGTCCAGTGGCGTGCTCACTGCCGCCAATATACAAATCGACTTGTTGCCAATAATTAATAGCATCTCGAGAGAAGATTTCATCATCATTCTCAGGATCCATATAACGGTTAAAATACTGTGAGCTTCCTGCCCAACCAGGCATAGTATTTAACTCTAATGGAAAAACACTAGTATCATTTATTTTACTATTGTCAACAACAGTATGTGTTGTAGTATCCCAAGCCCAAACCATTGCATTCCCTAAAGGCGGTTCACCTGTTTCGGTTGGTAAATATTTTTCTACTTCAGGCAAAGTGATAGGCAAATGTTTTGCGTCAATCATTTGCGGCATTCCTTTTATATAATACACTGGAAATGGTTCTCCCCAATAACGCTGTCTGCTAAAGACAGCATCACGTAATCTATAATTGGTTTTTCCTTCGCCTTGACCCAATTTTTCTAATTCGTAAATCGCAGTTTTAACTGCTTTTTTATACTTCAATCCGTTTAAGAAATCACTATTAGTGATCACAGTATTGTCTTTGTCTCCAAACGCTTCTTCAGAAATATCTATCCCTTCAAATATATTAGGAATTGCTATGTTAAAGTGATTTGCAAAATCATAATCGCGCTGGTCACCACATGGTACAGACATTACTGCTCCTGTTCCATAACCAGCTAAGACGTAATCACCAATCCAAATAGGAAGAGGTGCTTTAGTGAATGGGTGCTCAGCATAAGCTCCAGTAAACGCTCCCGAAATGGTTTTTACATCCGCCATTCTATCCCGTTCGCTACGTTTTGCAGTGGCTTCTCTGTAGGCATTCACCTCATCTATTTGCTCATCTGTTGCAATTTGAGACACCAACTCATGTTCCGGAGCTAAAGTCATAAAACTAACGCCAAAGATAGTATCAGGACGTGTTGTAAACACATCGATTTTAGCATCATGTCCTTTTACATTAAAAGTCACTGAGGCACCAACTGATTTACCAATCCAATTGCGTTGACTTTCCTTCAAAGAATCTGTCCAGTCAATAGTATTTAGCCCTTGGAGTAAACGCTCAGCATATGCTGAAATTCGCATGCTCCATTGTGTCATTTTTTTTCTAATAACAGGATGTCCTCCTCGTTCAGAAACGCCGTTAACAATTTCATCATTGGCTAAAACGGTCCCTAAAGCTGGACACCAGTTTACTTCAGTTTCTGCGAGGTATGTTAATCTATATTTTAGTAATATTTCTTGTTGCCCTTCAGATGAATAACTATTCCAATTTTCAGCAGTAAACACTTCAACATCATCGTCGCACTCAGCATTTACCTTAGCATTACCTTCCGAAGCGAAAATAGCTATTAACGTATCTATTGATTCTGCCTTATCAGATACTCTATTGTACCAAGAATTAAAGAGTTGAATGAAAATCCACTGCGTCCACTTGTAGTAATTAGGATCAGAAGTTCTGACCTCACGTGACCAATCGAATGAAAACCCTATTTGATCCAATTGACGTCGGTAGGTTTTTATATTTTCTTCCGTAGTAACTGCTGGATGTTGTCCTGTCTGAATGGCATATTGCTCTGCCGGTAAGCCAAAACTATCATAGCCTTGTGGATGCAATACGTTAAACCCTTTATGACGTTTGTAACGCGCATAAATATCACTTGCAATATAACCTAATGGATGACCAACATGCAATCCTGCACCACTTGGATAAGGGAACATATCCAATACATAATACTTTGGTTTATCGCTCTGATTTTTGGCTTTAAACGTTTGGTTCTCTGCCCAATATTTTTGCCACTTTTCTTCAATCTCGTTGAAATGGTATTTCATCGTAATGCTTTCGGTAATTAGAAGCGCAAATTTACGGTTAATAAAGAAAACAGTAAAGTGATTGCTTCTATTAAATCATGATAATTAATCAATTGAACTTAATAATAAATTATTTCACAGGATTTCACAATCTATTCGTACTTTCACTTGAACTTTTAACCAGCTATATTATTGCTCTCAAATACTAACAAAGCGCATTTAGCTCTACTAGGTGCAAACGTCATTTACGGGGCAAATTATTTGATTGCCAAAGGCATTATGCCTGATAAAATAGGACCTTCGGCCTTTGTGTTTATTCGTTTATTTTTTGGTGCGATTCTGTTTTGGATCATAAAATTTTGGATAAAAGAAGGGGTTGAAAAAAAAGATCTTTTACGACTCGCTTTTTGCGGTTTGCTTGGTGCTGCTGCAAATCAGTTGTTATTTTTCAACGGCCTTAGTTTAACATCGCCTATTGACGCGTCAATTATTATTACATCCATTCCTGTCATGGTCCTTATTTTTAGCGCATTAATACTTAAAGAAAAAATAACTCTAAATAAACTATTAGGAATAAGCATTGGTGGTATTGGAGCTGTACTTTTAATTTGGCAAGGACATAATACTCAAGGAACAAGTTCGTTTTTAGGTAATCTATTCGTATTCCTCAACGCATGTTGTTATGGCCTCTATTTGGTAATTGTTAAACCATTAATGCTGAAGTACAATTCTATTACATTAATAAGTTGGGTGTTTTTATTTGGGTTTATTTTTATGTTTCCTTTTGGCGTAAGTGACTTATTAGCTACTGATTTCTCTAGTTTTGATATCAATACAGTCCTGGTCATAGGTTTTGTTGTCATATTCACAACATTTTTCGCATACTTGTTTAACATATACGCCTTAAATTATGTCTCACCATCTGTTAATGGCAGTTATGTATACCTCCAACCTGCTGTAAGTTTTCTTATGGTAAGTATTTACGCCTATGGGTTAGGTCATAGTGAGTATGCACAAGATATAAATCTAATTAAAATTCTAAGTTGTTTACTTGTGGTCTCCGGAGTTTATTTAATAAGTAAAAAACCTAAAAAAAATCTAGGTTAATCCACGCACTTTTCTTTCTTGAGGTAATAAACAATGATAAGTAAATGAGTTTACCGGTGTTGGAATATGTAATTTTTTTCCAAGTTTCACTATATACCCATTAAAATCTTCAAGTTCACTTGGACGACCCGCCATAAAATCACGCTGCATAGAAGCCGTAGTATCATGATTAAAATTATCTATTACATTCAATATCATTTCAATATCGTCATTTTTTAAGGCAATGCCCTTGGCATTAGCAACGGCAACAATTTCATTAGCCGTTTGGTACATAATTTTTCTCAAATCTTCATCTGCTCTAATATCACCATAAACGGAACGCGTGATGGCACCAATGCCACTTATGGTCGTAATAAAGAGGAACTTTTTCCAAACATCTAAATGGATGTCATCTGAAATTCTATTTTTAATACCTGCTTTATTGAAAATTGAAGCAACCTCCAAAATTCGGCTAGTTTTTTCATTATCATACTCACCAAAAACTATTTCAGGATCAAAGGCAAAATGATCAATAACGCCAGGCGTTTCAACACGGCTAACAATTTTACATAAACCTGCTAATATATTTTTATGCGGTAATATTGCTCTCAGCTTATCTGCATTATCGGCTCCATTTTGCAAAGGCAACACCAAAGTATCTTCATGAATGACCTCTATTAAGGCTTTAGCAATACCTTCTACCTGCCATGACTTTACCCCTAAAATAACCAAATCTGGTCTCAATATTTCACCTATATTATCAGTAACATTGGGATAAACTATAAAATCGCCATAAATACTTTTCACTTCAAGCCCAGATGATTTTATAGCTTGTAAATGTTTTCCACGAGCAATAAAAGTAACATCATAACCTGCTTGAGTCAATTTCCCACCATAATATCCACCAACACCTCCAGCTCCAATTACAACAATGTTCATATGTTTGAGTTATTAATATTTAAGATTAAATATACTTTATTATTTTTACACCATCAACTAAAACAGTTTATGAGCTCATCTTTTGAAAAGCATCAAAAACGCCGATTGATTTCGTCGTATTTTTCAGTAGTCGTCAGTATAGCACTTGTATTATTTTTACTGGGCTTATTGGGTATGCTTGTACTCAATGCGAAAACCATCTCTAATAATTTCAAAGAACGCGTAGTAATGACCATTTATCTAGGTGATTCTGCTAAGGATGTTGAAATTAATCAGCTTCAAAAAAGTTTAACATTAGCAAAATATGTTAAGGAAACAAAATATGTAAGCAAAGAAGATGCTGCCAGTTTCATGAAAGGTGAATATGGTGAAGATTTCTTAGATGATGTGGGTTATAATCCTTTGCAGAATTCTATTGATGTTAATTTAAAAGCTGATTTTGTTACAGAACAACGTTTAGATAGTATTTCAGAATCTACACTAACCAAAAAATTTGTAGATGATGTGCGTTATGATAAGGATCTTGTTTCTATGATGAATAGTAACGTAAAACGAATTAGTTTATGGATTTTAATCATAAGTGGCATTTTTACTTTGATTGCAGTTTTATTGATCAATAGCTCTATTAGACTATCGGTTTACTCCAAAAGATTTACTATAAAAACCATGCAAATGGTAGGCGCTACCAAACAATTTATTAGACGTCCATTTATTTGGAAAAGCATTCGTTTAGGCATTGTTGGGGCCATTATAGCATTAATTGGAATGGCCGTTGTTTTATATTATGTCAATAAAACTTTTTCTGATTTAGGCTTACTAGATCAACCTATATTAATTGGAATCTTATTTGTAGGCGTATTTGTCTTAGGCATTGTAATTTCATGGATTAGCACTTACGTTGCTACCCAACGCTTTCTGAATCTGAAGACAGATCAGCTGTATTATTAGTATTGAATTATACATTTTCTAATGATGACATCATTTGAACCTTTGTTTAAGCTTAAATGACGTTTCAATTATAAACACTCCTACAAGTGATTTTACTGCTTTTTAATTAGGGAGCTAGAATATGTCATTGAAAATGTAGAAGGATTTTGCATCATATTTATTTTGACCAATGTCTTTAAGATGGAATTTTAATAACTTTAGAATAATGATAAATAGATTGAATCATATTGTTTTATTG
>JAGSHF010000137.1 GCA_023954685.1 Flavobacteriaceae bacterium
AATATGGTAGGTGAAAATGTCTGATTCAAAATTTCTATAAGCATTGTAAAGTAAGTAGGAATCATCAGGAGAAAAACTAGCAAGTCCAGCATACAAATCCCAAAACTCATCTTTAACCACGGTTGTACTTTTAAATGTGTTGAGGTCTATTAAGCGTAATTCATCACGTCCACTTATATAAGATGCTTGTTTTAAATCATGACTTAGCGCCAGATTTTTGTTGTTTTTAGCTTCATTGGTATGACGTTTTTCTGTACTGGTTCCATCAGCGCTAATAGTGTAGAGATTGGTGTATCCCGCCGCTGTTTGATTGAATAAAAGTGTTCGGTTATCTTTTAGCCATTTCACTTCAAGAATGCGCTCGCTTGGCGAGGTGTTTATTTTCTTGACGTATTTGCCTTTAATGTCTGAAACAAATAGTTCTCCTCTTGAAATGAATGCTAATTTTTCATGATCTGGTGAGACATCAAAATAACTAATGTTCCCTTTCACTTTAAAATCTTGCGACTTAGATAAGGTGTTATTTTTGTAGACGTTAATTGCCACCTTATTTGTTTTATTGGTTGCGACATCATAGATAAAGATTTGATAATCTTTGTTAAAAACTATTTTTTCCCCATTAGCACTTATTTGTGGTCGTCCTATGGAGGACTTAAAATTTGTTAATGCTGTTTTTTGATCGTTTTTAAACGTATATAAATTGTATTCACCGTTGGCTTGATCTGAGACAAAGTATAAGTTGCCATCCTTATCTAATGTGGCCCAAAAATCTTTCCCATTATAAGATGTATATTCTTTGTACGTCTTTGTCTTTGGATTGTAGGATTTAATATCTGGATTGTAATCACCTTTATAACGTTTACGGTGTGTAAAGTTTTTACTTTCCCAACTTTCATTAAAGAAAATTTCACTGGTTAAAGGATGTGTAGTTACATTGTGTACATTATTAAAATAATGTTCAAATAATCGCCTTGGGGTATCACCATCAATCGAAACAGTATAACCACTAAAACGATTGTAACGAGATGAAGTAAAATGAATTTGCTTTGAATCCCAAGACCAGCTATCGACATCGTCTGCGGCATCATGAAATGTAAGTTGCTTAACATCGCCACCTGCCATTGGCATGATGTATACGTCTTTATTTCCAAATTGAGTTGAGCTAAAAGCAATCCATTGTCCATCTGGAGATATGCGGGGAAGTGTCTCGTTACCATCCATTCCTGTTAAACGTAATGCTTCACCACCCGTTGAGGGTATTTTCCATAAATCGCCATCATAACTAAAAACAATGACCTTTCCATCTGGAGATAGGGTTGGGTCAATTTGGAAATAGGCGTCTTGAGCTCTTAATGTTTCATTAGAAAGGATAGCAAAAAGGAAAAGGATTAAGTAATTTGATTTCATGGTGTGTTGTGATTTAATTTTGAAAGATTATATGATTAGAAATTAGTCATTAATGATGGATAGCAAATGATTCTTTTCTTGAGTCATTTCCCAATGACCTAATGAAATTGGTATATTTCCAATGCTATTTAATGTGTCAAAAAAGTCTTTGGTTTTAAACTCTTTTCCTTCTAATTCCTGGATTCTAGCATAATCTGCCAATGCAGCTTCCAATAAATATTTCCCAGTAATATAACTTGTGCCATAGCCAGGTTGACGTAGATATAAATGCTGCTCGAAAATAAGAAGTTCTTTTTCAGTTTTCATCCAACCACGAGGGGTATATTCACTGTGAATGCCCCCAGCTTCTTCCATGGTCATATCGTTAGAATGGGCATACAAAGAGCCTAAGCCTCTTGCTGCACGTTGCGCAATCATGATATAAACAATTTCCTTACTTCTAGGACTGTCATCATACAAGCCTGCTTGCATAAACATTTCCTCTACTGCGGTTGCCGTCCCTTCGTTTCTGGAATCGAAAATATTATATAATAAAGGTCCTTTTCTAATTTGGCTTTTATTGGGTTCTATATCCATACGAGCCAATTCAAACCAATGATAGAAGTGCGAATACAATGGTCTTGGGTCATAATGTTCTCCAATCAAGAAGAAGTTTCTTTTCTCTTTTGGCACATATTCTCCTAAATGTTGACGTAAGGCTGTATTAAAATAGGGTTTTACGGTTACAATGTCTTGCTTGTCTAAAAAGGTAATTAAGCTTTTTGCGGCTTCATCAGCCATTTTATCATAAGCTTTAGGTGAGTTGGCATCAACCAATTCTGGTAAGCTTCTGTTTCTATGCTCTTCTAATTTTAATGATGACCAAGCACGAGCGAGTTCTCGTTTTAAAATCATGACTTCATCGTCCCAAGTTAATGGCACTAAATGTACATTTTGCATGTACCATGAATAGTTGTCTTTACCAATGCCTGATGGACCAGTTTTAGATGACGATTCATTCTCTAACCATTTTGCTAAGTCATTGGTCGAGCTGATAGCGTCATTAATAATGTCAACAATTTCTGAATCATCTTTGATTTCAGATTTAATTTTTAAATCTCCTAATACAACACTTTGATATTGTATATCTCTAATGCCTGTAACCCATAAATCTTTTGCGTTTCCTGTCAGGTTTTTTTTGGCTTGCGCATTTAATGCGGGGATGACTTTTAGGTCGGTTATGAATCGATCTCTTTCCTCAGGAGTAAGTGGAAATTTATAGGTCCATATTTCAGTCGTGCCATGATGTGTTGGCCCTTCATGGGCTGGGACATCACTTTTTGCTTCCCAAACAGATTTATAAAACGCAGGATCTCTTTCCCAAGGTTTTAAAATGTTATGGTTAAAATCGTAGCCATTCATTTCTGCCCAAACAATCATCCAGTCTACTTGATTTTTAATAGACCAATTTGAAGTGTCAATAGCTTTAAGTTTTGACTGCAATTCTTGAAATTTAGGCCAACGCTGTTTAAAAGTTGCTTTTGTATAATCCGGTGCACCATCAAGTTTTGGAGGATTTTCAAAAGTTCTCCAATCATCGAAAAGTTTTACTAAATCTTGATAGTCATTTGATGTGAAATTTAAGGTTGTGGTTAATGGCGCTGTTGCCGCTTGGTGTTCTTCTTTTTTTTCAGTTTGACAGCTTGTGAAAACGAGTATTCCCAAAATGAGAATGATAGTTGGTAGTCTTTTCATGAGTTTATAAAATCAAATACAGGGTTAGATAGCCTCTAATTTACAGTATTTTAATTAATCTTAAATTTTAGAAAAATTTTAATATTTCGAGTGATCTGAATCTTAGCACATTATAAATTTCTTAATTTAGTATAATGCGAGAAGATTTTTTACACTATGTATGGCAGCATAAAAAGTTTGAAGTTTTAAAACTTCAAACAACAAGTTATGAAAAAGTAGAAGTGATTTCTGTAGGGCAGCAAAATTTACATGGAGGGCCAGATTTTTTTAATGCACAACTTATCATAGGGGAACAATTATGGGCTGGTAATGTAGAAATTCATATAAAAACTTCAGATTGGTATGCTCATAATCATGAAAGCGATTCTGCCTATGATAATGTGATATTGCATGTGGTTTGGGAACATGATACCGATATTTTTAGAGCGGATAATAGTAGTCTGCCAACCTTAATATTAAAAGATTTTGTAAAAAAAGAGATGCTTAATAACTACAAAGCATTATTCAACAGACCTCAAAAGTGGATTAATTGTGAAAAGGATCTAGAACTAGTGGATGATTTTGTAATTGAAAATTGGTTAGAACGTCTCTATTTTGAACGTTTAGAGCGAAAATCAAATGCTATAGAAGCTTTATTGAAGACTTGTAATAACGATTGGGAAGCTGTATTGTTTAAATTGTTGGCTAAAAATTTTGGTCTAAATGTAAACGGGGAAGCATTTTTAAGCATGGCTAATTCATTTGAATTTTCAATTTTCAGAAAATTACAATCTAAACCGTATATAATGGAAGCATTGTGTTTTGGGCAAGCAGGTTTATTAGAGAACAATATTGAGGATCCTTATTATCTAAAACAGCAAAGGGAATACAATTATTTGGTGAAAAAGTTTGAGCTTAGTACGTTGGGTGTATTGCCAATTCAATTTTTTAGACTTCGTCCGGCAAACTTTCCAACTATCCGCTTATCGCAACTCGTAAGTTTGTATGCTTCTCAAAAAAATTTGTGTTCGGAAGTAATTTCGATAAAAACAATTAAAGAAGCTTATGACTTGTTTGCGGTAGGTGTTAGTCCGTTTTGGGAAACGCATTACACTTTTGAAAGAAGATCAAAAGCATCTCCTAAAAAACTGACCAAGGCATTCATTAATCTCATAATCATAAATACAATTATTCCTTTTAAGTTTAGTTATGCTCAACATCATGGAAAATCTATAGATGATAATATTCTTAATATCATCCAAAACGTTTTGACTGAGAAGAATACTATTGTGGACAAGTTTAATGAAATAAAACATATTTCTAAAACAGCACTGCAGTCACAGAGCTTAATACAACTCAAAAAAGAATACTGCGATAAAAATAGATGCCTACAATGTGAAATAGGGAGCTCATTATTAAACCTAAATATGTAAATTGCAGCATGAACTTTTTCTATAAAATCTTACTTTATTTTCAAAAACACGGCTATTATGTGTGTCAACGTATTGCAGATCGTCTTGGAATTAGAGCGAGAGTGGTGCGTACTTCATTCATGTACCTTACTTTTGTAACTTTAGGATTTGGTTTTGCCTTATATTTATTCATTGCATTTTGGATGCGAATAAAAGATTTACTGTATACCAAACGTAGTTCAGTTTTTGACTTATAGCTTATGACAAATCCCTTATTAGAAGTATTTAGATCTAAAGTAAGAACCGCAGTAGTCTTATTACTAATCTTGCTTTGTTTTGGTATCGTTGGCTTTAAATATTTAAACGATTATTCGTGGTTGGATGCCACTTATATGACTGTTATTACAATAACTACTGTTGGGTTTAAAGAGGTTGGTGGCGCACTAGATGAGGAGTCAAAAGTGTTCACTATTTTTCTTATTCTGGCAAGTGTAGTTATTGTTGGATTTGCAATAAAAGTAATTACCGAATATATTATTACTAAAAATGATATCGGAGAATTAAAACAAAAGAAGATGCAAAAAAAGATTGATAGTCTTTCAAACCATATTATTATATGTGGTTATGGTAGAAATGGAAAGCAAGCTACAAGTAAACTCATGGCATATAAAAAACCTTTTGTAGTCGTAGAAAGAGATAAGGACGTTGTTGATAAATTTCAGAGTGAACTAGTGCCATTTGTTCTTGGTAATGCCAATGAAGATGAAGTGCTTTTACAAGCGGGGATTAAGCGGGCAAGTACGCTAATTTCGGCCTTACCTAATGACGCTGATAATTTGTTTGTTGTACTATCAGCAAGACAAATTAATAATAAAATGAACATTATTAGCCGTGCCTCTCAAGAAACATCTTATAAGAAGTTAAAATTAGCTGGAGCAAATAATGTTATATTACCCGATAAAATTGGTGGGGATCATATGGCTTCATTGGTTGTTGTTCCGGGACTTTTAGAGTTTATAGATAATCTATCTATTGTAGGGAAGTCTAATATTAATATTGAAGAGATTTCTGTTGAAAAATTATACAATACTACATCCCTAAAAACCATAAGGGATTTAGATCTACGAAAAAAAACGGGTTGTAATGTTATTGGATATAAAGATCCGGCAGGAGAATACCTAATAAATCCTGAAGCTGAGTTGGAATTGTTGCCAAATTCAAAAGTAATTGTTTTGGGGAGACCTGAACAAATTCATAAGTTGAATTCACTTTATAACATATAAAAGGACCTAATTTTTAATCGTTAATTTGGAAGTGAAACTTTAAAAACTCAATTTTTTTTAGCATCTTGCTAACCTCTAAGTAAAAAACTAATTTTAACTACTAACTAATATTTACGAATCATGAAGAAATATCTTCTTTCAATGTTTACTTTAATTTTACCATTTATTTCTATTGCTCAAGAAGCTGAAAAAGGCTTAGATGAAAAGATAAATGATGCTTTTATGCCAGCCGCTGTATGGTGGGAAGGTCTAGTATTAACTACTGTGCCGATTGCAGGATATAATATTCCTTTTGTTGTGCTGCTACTAGTTGGTGGTGCTACGTTTTTTACCGTTTATTTTAAATTTCCAAGTTTCACGAAATTTGGGTTGGCAATTAATACCGTAAGAGGTAAATATGATGAAATTGAAGGTGGGCACGTTGCCGGTGATTCAGAGTTAGCCATTGACGGAGATATCCGTGATACTATTAGAGATGAAAGTGAAGAAGGTGAAGTTAGTCATTTCCAGGCATTAGCGACGGCCGTTTCAGGAACTGTTGGTTTGGGGAACATTGCCGGTGTTGCTGTAGCAATTGCTTTAGGTGGACCTGGAGCAACGTTCTGGATGATCGTATGTGGATTAATAGGTATGTCTACCAAATTTGTGGAATGTACGTTAGGTGTTAAATACCGTGATGTGGATGCAGATGGAACGGTTCATGGTGGACCAATGTATTATATGTCTAAAGGTTTAAAAGAACGTGGTTTCGCGGGTATTGGAAAATTTCTAGGTGTTTTATTTGCAATATTATGTGTAGGGGCTTCTTTTGGAGGTGGAAACGCATTTCAATCTAACCAAGCTACGGTTCAAATAACATCGATGTTAGGCCTTGAAGGTGGGTCAATGGGATTCATTATCGGAATTATTTTAGCGGTATTAGTAGGTATTGTAATTATTGGTGGAATTAAGCGTATTGCTAGTATTACTGAAAAGATTGTACCTTTCATGGCTGGTATATATGTACTTGCTGCATTGGTAATAATTTTTGCAAATTTCAGTGATATTGGTACGGCATTTGGATTAATTTTTGAAGGTGCATTTACGCCTATGGCTGGACTTGGTGGTTTAGTTGGTGTCTTGATTGTAGGATTCCAGAGAGCGGCATTCTCAAATGAGGCTGGAGCAGGTTCTGCTGCAATTGCTCATTCTGCGGTAAAAACTAAATACCCAGCATCTGAGGGTGTTGTGGCATTATTAGAACCATTTATTGATACTGTAGTGATTTGTACAATGACAGCATTGGTAATCATCTTCTTTAATATTGATGGTGGTAACATGCAAAGTGTATTTGCATATGGTGGCGATGGCGCTAGTAATGTGATTTTAAATTCTGATGGTAGTGCAATTGGTGGTGTAGATTTAACATCAATGGCATTTGATTCAGTAATCCCTGGATTCTCTTATATACTTACAATTGCAATCGTATTGTTTGCATTCTCTACCATGATTTCTTGGTCATATTACGGACTTCAATCTTGGAAATATTTATTTGGAAAAGGAAAAACGGCAGATACAGCATACAAAATATTATTTTTATTATTTATTGTGATTGGTGCAGCTGCAACTTTAGATGCAGTAATAAAATTCTCAGATGCAATGATTCTTGCATTAGTATTCCCTAACATGATTGGATTGTTCTTCTTGTTCCCAAAAGTGAGAGAAGAAATGGCGAAATATATAGGTGCTATTAAAGCGAGTAAAGAATAAATTAAAAATTAATATCATATGAAATCCCATTTCAGGTTCACTAGAGGACAACGAAATGGGATTTTTTTGTTGTTGGCCATTATTTTGATGCTGCAATGTGTTTATGTTTTTAGTGATTTTTCTACTGAAGAAGTTTTTGCAGATCGAAGTAGGGTTTTACAATTTCAAAATGAAATAGATTCTTTAAAACGTATTGAAGCCGCTAAAAGTAAGCGCGAAATTTATCCGTTTAATCCTAATTTTATAACAGATTATAAGGGGTACACACTAGGAATGAGTATTGAAGAAATTGATAGGTTACATAAATTTAGAGCAACGCAAAAATGGGTGAATACTGCGGAGGATTTTCAGAAGGTTACCAAAATTTCAGATTCGTTGTTAAATGAACTCTCTCCTTATTTCAAGTTTCCAGACTGGATAATTAATTCTAGAAGTAAAACGGATGTTGTTTATGGTAACCAAGCAAAAACATTTAATCAAAAACAAGATTTAAATAAGGCTTCAGTAAATGATTTGCAAAAAGTAAACGGTATAGGAAAAGTACTATCTGCCCGCATTGTAAAATTTAGAAACAAGTTTCAAGGAGGGTTTATTGCGGATATACAGTTGCAAGACGTCTACGGCATTTCGCTAGAGGTCATGGAACGTTTACTGAATGATTTTACAGTAAAAACGCCGAGAAATATTGAGAAAATCACACTCAACAGTGCTAAAATAGATCAGTTAGTTACCATACAGCATATAGACTACGAATTAGC
>JAGSHF010000076.1 GCA_023954685.1 Flavobacteriaceae bacterium
ATGGCTACGTGAAAAAGGCTTTACAGTAGAGGAAGTGCCCTATGCCGAGATAGCAAAACAAGAAGGGCTGCTGCGATGTTCTACCATGCCATTAATACGTGATTAATCAATGTCATCGTAAATCAATATAAATAAAATCAATATACACCATTCATATGAAAACTATATCCATCTCAAGATTTTTCACATTATTACTGCTGTTTGCAGTATGTTCTGCTTCTGCGCAAAAAATTTCAAAAGCAGAAAAGAAAATTTTAAAGACCATAGAAGCTAATAATGCTGAAGCCATTCAATTTTTGAAAGATGTTGTTAATATTAATAGTGGTACAATGAATCATGATGGTGTTAAGAAAGTGGGGGATTCGTTTGCTAAAGCTTTTAATGAAATAGGATTCGCAACCAGTTGGTATGACATGTCTCAAGTCAATCGTTCCGGACATTTGTTTGCTGAAACATCTGGTGATAAAGGCCAGAGGTTATTGCTGATCGGTCATTTAGATACTGTTTTTGAAGCGGATAGCCCTTTTCAAGAATTCAAAATGATCAATGATAGCGTCGCTCATGCGCCAGGTGGAAACGACATGAAAGGTGGGAATGTCATAATTTTGTATGCCTTAAAAGCATTAGCAGAAAATGGCTTGTTAGAAGATGCTCAAATTATTGCAGCATTTACAGGTGATGAAGAAGCTACAGGAAAACCTTTAAGCATTAGTAGAGAGCACTTAATTGAAGCTGGGAAACGTAGTGATATTGCTTTAGGTTTTGAAAACTCTACAGGGTTTAATGATGCGACTATTGCTAGAAGAGGATCTTCAGATTGGCGAGTAGATGTTACTGGTGTTAGAGCACATTCATCTGAGATTTTTAGTGAACGCGTAGGTGCTGGAGCTATTTTTGAAATGTCACGTATTTTGAATGCATTTTATACGAAAGTAAAAGGCGAAGAATTTTTAACGTTTAATCCTGGAATTATATTAGGAGGTACTCAATTGGATTATGAACAGCAACTAAGCAAAGGAAATGTTTTTGGTAAAAGTAATGTCGTTGCTCAAACGGTAACGGTGTATGGTGGACTTCGTTTTATATCTGAAGAGCAAAAGGAATCGGCACGAGCAAAAATGCGTGATATTGTGAATGACAACTTACCAAAAACCTCTGCTAAGGCAACATTTATAGATAGTTATCCTGCGATGGGACCAACCAAAGGAAATAAAGAGCTCTTGGAAAAATTTAGTGCTGTAAGTAAGGATTTGGGTTATGGCGAAGTTGTGGCTTATGATCCTCTAAAGCGAGGGGCTGCAGATGTGTCTTTTGTAGCACAATACGTTGATGGCTTGGACGGTTTAGGGACTATGGGTGATGGTGGCCATACGCCTGAAGAAACGGTAAACCTAAATACTATTGAAGATTTAACTAAACGGGCTGCATTGCTTATTTATCGATTGATAAATCAAAAATAACGGCTTTTTCTGCTTTGTCATTAACTGGAATATGACTACATATGAGCTTCGTTGAATGTTCGCGGCGTTTGAGGTTTTTACAATCTTATATTTTTTCTGTAAAGTGAAGTTTGTATCATTTTAAAAATCGTTAATTTTGCGGTTAAATATAGATGTGTAAATGCAACAAACAACCAATGCCATTTTAATGGTACGTCCAACTAGCTTTAGAGCTAATGAGCAAACGGCAGTAAACAATCATTATCAAAAAAGTGTTTCTGGAGTTTCACAAGAAGAATTAGAATTGAAAGCACAGAACGAATTTGATTCCTTTGTTCAAAAACTAAGAGCTGTTGGCGTTAATGTTGTGGTTTATGAAGCTAAAGATGGGTTAGATACACCAGATGCGCATTTTCCTAACAATTGGATCTCTTTTCACGAAAACGGCGTTGTTGGATTGTATCCAATGTTTGCCGAAAACAGACGTTTAGAACGCAGAGAAGATGTCTTATTTAAATTAGAAGAAGCAGGGTTTCATATTGAACATATAGTAGATTACAGAACAGCCGAAGATGAAGGCTTGTTTTTAGAAGGAACCGGGAGTCTACTATTAGACCGCGTGAACCGTAAAGCATATTGCGCACTTTCTGAGCGGGCAGATGAAGAATTGTTTATCGAATTTTGTGAAGATTTTGAATTTACACCAGTAGTTTTTACAGCAAATCAAACTGTAGATGGCAATCGCACAGCAATTTATCATACCAATGTTATGATGTGCTTAGGTGAGACTTTTTCCGTAATATGTTTGGCAAGTATTGATGATAAGAAGCAACGTAAACATGTCATCAAACATTTAAAAGAAGATGGTAAAGAGATTATTGATATTACCGAAGCTCAGGTAAATAACTTTGCAGGAAACATGCTACAAGTAAGAGGCAGTGATAATGAATCTTATTTAATTATGAGTCAAGCGGCACATGATAGTTTGACTTCTACTCAAATAAAAACACTTGAAAAACACACGAAAATACTGAGCAGTTCATTGGACGTTATTGAAGCCTGTGGAGGAGGGAGTGCGCGATGTATGATGGCGGAGGTGTTTTTGCCTAAAGCATAAATATCGCCAGTAGTATTAGTCAATTTAATGCGCTATTTTAGCCATAAATAGCGAACACAATGAATCAAAAAAAAGCACCTTGGTATTTTCTCTTGTTAGTTATTCTCGCGGGAGAATCTGTGTTTATTCTACCTTTTGTTCTCGCTAGAGTTTTTAGACCAACCGTTCTTGAAGTTTTCAAATTAGATAATATTCAATTAGGGCTTTGTTTTTCTGTTTACGGCGTTGTGGCGTTAATATCCTATTTGTTTGGAGGACCTTTAGCAGATAAGTATCAACCTAGAAAATTAATTGCTGTAGCGCTATGGATGACCGCCTTAGGTGGTTTTGTTTATGCGAGTTTTCCAAGCTATTCAATGTTAAAATTACTCTATGGTTACTGGGGTTTTACAACTATATTTTTATTTTGGGCACCAATGATAAAAGCAACACGTGTATGGGGCGGATCGTCATCACAAGGCAAGGCTTTTGGTTTTTTAGATGGGGGTAGAGGATTAGTTGGCGCATTATTTGGAACACTAGGAGTAATTGTTTTTTCATTTTTCCTAACCTCAGAAATTGCTGAGGCTACTTTGACCGAAAGTAGAACTGCCTTTAAACAGGTGATCTTAATATCTTCTTGTATTGTGATTTTTGTGGGAATATTGGTATGGTTCTTCCTAAAACTGGATCGCAAAATTGAGGAAGAAATAGTATTACAAAAAATTACATTTTCCGAGATTAAACAAGTACTGCGATTACCAGCCGTTTGGTTGCTAATGATTATCATTTTATGTGCCTATGTAGGGTATAAAGTCACCGATGTGTTTTCATTATATGCTAAAGATGTCATGAATTATAATCAAGTAGAATCTGCTCAGGTTGGAACGTTTTTACTCTTTATTAGACCGGTGATTGGAGTTTTAATAGGGATACTTGCTGATAGGACTCAAACTACATTTTGGTTGATGATTAGTTTTTTCATTTCTTTTATTGGGGCCCTATTGTTTGCAACAGGAATTATTTCAGATGCCGAAACCATATTGTTTTTCATTTCTATTCTGGTTGTAGCAACAGGAGTTTATGCGGCACGATCATTATATTTTGCGGTCATGGAAAGAGGAAGAATTCCATTAGTACTTACCGGAACAGCGGTAGGCCTAATTTCGTTGATTGGATATATGCCTGATATTTTTGCTGGTCCAGCTATTGGATATTTACTTGAGGACTCTCCAGGAGTTCAAGGACATCAACATGTATTTTGGATGTTGGCAGTTTTCGCATTAATAGGAGGCATAGCTGCTTTATATTATTTTCAGCTGTTTAAAAAGAAAGATTAATTATTTCAATAAAGTTTTTATACCGCCTTGGCTTTAGGCAACTCTACATAGAATTTGCTTCCTAAGTTTGGTTCACTTTCTACCCTTATTGTTCCTTGGTTTAGTTCTACCAGTTGCTTACAAATAGAAAGCCCTAGCCCTGTTCCTTTTTCGTGACCTGTACCGCGTGTCGTAAAACCACCGTTTTTGAAAAGTTTGGCTTGATTTTCTTTTGATATGCCTACGCCAGTATCTTCAATGCAAATTAAAATCTTGCCATTGCGATCACGATTAGAGACTGTGATTACGTCACCAACTCTTGAGAATTTCACAGCATTGGCTAGTAAGTTTTGAATTACAATTTCTATCATGCTTCTATCGGCATAAACTAATTGCTTGATAGATTCATCTAGTAAAATAATACGTTTTTGTTCTACTTTCTTCTCAATTAAATGCATTTTTTCTGCAAAAACTTCCTGAATATTAAATGTTTCTGGTTTAGGATCTAAATTTTGCATTTGTGATTTTGACCAATTGAGTAAATTCATTAATAAGGCCGCTGCATTATCTGCATTATCACTTAACTCAGGAATGAGTTCATTAAACTCTTCCCTTGAAATACTATCTTCTTTTAATAAATCTAAGAAAGCTTTAACACCAGTGATAGAATCTTTTAAATCATGAGAGACTATTGAGAAAAGTCGATCTTTTACTTGATTCATTTCTTCAAGATGTTGTGTTTGCTCAAGGAGCGAAGCATTTTCGAGAGTTACTGTTTTAAATTGATCCCGCATATTAGAGGTTTGTACGTGATCTTTTTTATGCTTAATGAACAGCATAATAAATAAAATTAGCATGATGGCTAATAAAATCACCAAGATATAAGCGTACAATTTTGTACGCTTATATTTTTGGTTTTGGTCTGGATTAATATTTGATTGTTCTGGAGTAATTAATGCATTTGCATCATTTATATTTTCGATGGGTTCCTCTTCAATAAAGACAGGCTTGGCATTTTCTAAATCTAATTTATCTTTTAGACTTTGATAAGCGCGCTGAGTGTTGAAGGCTGTTTTGAAATTGCCATTAGTAGAATCGATACGCACTCTAAGGTTGAGGTTTTCCAATTCAAGTCTGGGATCGTTTACATTTTCAATCAGTTTGCTGGCTTCATCGAGTTGATATTCCGCTAGTCGTATTTTACCTAACTTAAAATTTAATAGCGATAAACTATTGAGGGATTTTAGAATGCCTTTTTGTCTTTTTAATTTTCTATTAAGTTTTAAACCAGATAAAAGGTATGTAGTTGCATTATCAAAATCGTTGAATTGTAAATACTCAGCGCCTAACAATGGTAGGATCTCAGCTTTTAAATGTTGTTCTTTAGACGATTCTAAATAAACTAATAGCTTTTCATAGTATTCTATGGCTTTTCTATGTTCCTTGCGCACTGTGTATAAACTGGCAATGTTTTTAGTAGAAATAATTACACCAGCGCTGTCATTAAGTTGTTCTCTAATGCGTAAAGCCTTTAAATTAAAATCTAAAGCGTTATCATTTTGATTGGTATTAAAATATGCTTCAGCCAGGTTGCCATATGCTCTACTTAGCTCATTATATAAGTTTTTTTGTTCAAAGACATCAATAGCAGAAAGGGAATATCTTAACCCTTTATTATAATTACCTCTTTTAATTTCAATGAGTGCTAAGCTATTTTTCACTCTAGCAACTCCAAGTGGGTCTTCAAGTTGCGTAAATAACCTTAAAGCCGTATTGTAATTATCCAAAGCGTTGAAGTAATCATCGTTTTGGGCATAGATAAGTGCTTTGTAATATTTAATTTCGGCAGTGGCACTATGGTATTTTAATCTTGTTGATAGTTTTTCGCTTTGATCAATGTAAAGGAGTGCTTTTTTATAATCTTGAGAATGGAAGAATGATTTAATAAGTTGTATCGAGGTTTCAACTTTAGTAGAATCTTGTTTTTGATAAGCCAATTGTATGGTAAGACTGTCCTGTTCCTTAGTTTGAGAAAAACAGGATAGTGTAGATAAAATAATAGCAGTTAATGTAATTAACTGTTTCATTGACTATGATTGGTTTTAAGTACAGCAAAAACAGTATTACCTAAACTTGCCTCGAGGGATAGGAAAATTAAGCAGATACTAAAAAGCAACAATGTTGCTTCAACACAAGTTGTAAGTATAATCATGATTTGGGTTCGTGATTAATAGCCTAACAAAAATTGCTAAAAGCATTCTTAAACCCTAATTTCTAGGTTTTAATGCTAAAAAATCAGTTGAAAAGCGAGTCTTATTTTTTCATAAATTCCATCATATCGATTAACGGTCAAAATCATAGGAAAACTACACTTTTGTCGATGAAGTGTCCGCTTCGTATAGGAATTTAGCCTCAAAGACGTAATCATTTGTATATGAGATGAATACGTTAATTTGTTTTGATTGGTTTTAAAATGAATACTTTATTTAAAGTGTTATCTTTGCAACTTAAATTTTCTTAAAAAATGAGTCTCCAAGGTACTTTATCACATCATATTAAAACTGGATTTAGCCGCTTATACAATGCAGAATTGAATACTGTAGAGTTTCAATCTACACGTAAAGAATTTGAAGGTGATATTACGGTAGTGCTCTTTCCTATGCTACGTGTTATAAAAATGAATCCAGTTCAATTGGGTGAAAGTTTAGGACAATATTTAGTGGATAATGTGGCGGAGGTGAAAGGATTTAATGTGGTGAAAGGCTTCTTAAATATTGTAATTGAGGATCATTATTTTATTAACTTCTTTAATGCGATAAAAGATGAAGATAAATTTGGGTTTGTCAAGGAAGACACAAATGCTGTTATTGTAGAATATTCTTCACCAAACACAAATAAGCCGCTGCATTTAGGACATGTTCGTAATAATTTATTAGGATATAGTGTTGCGGAAATTTTAAAAGCTTCAGGTAAAAAAGTTTATAAAACACAAATTATTAATGACCGTGGCATTCATATTTGTAAAAGTATGTTGGCATGGAAACGTTATGGAAATAACGAATCTCCAGCAAGTGCAGGGTTGAAAGGTGATAAATTGGTTGGAAATTACTATGTAAAGTTTGATCAAGAATATAAAAAAGAAATAGCAGATCTAATTGCCAATGGCGTGAGTGAAGCGGATGCCAAAAAACAAGCGCCGATTTTAATTGAAGCTCAAGAAATGCTTGTAAAATGGGAAGCAGGAAATGAAGAAGTTGTATCCTTATGGAAAATGATGAATGGATGGGTCTACGAAGGTTTCGAAATCTCTTATAAAAATTTAGGCGTAGATTTTGATAGTTACTATTATGAAAGTGATACCTATTTATTAGGAAAAGAATTTGTTACAGAAGGCATCAATTCTGAAGTGTTTTTCGTTAAAGAAGACGGATCCGTTTGGTGTGATTTAACTGAAGATGGTCTTGATGAAAAGATTGTTTTGCGAGCGGACGGCACTGCTGTTTATATGACACAAGATATTGGTACTGCTATCCAGCGTATAAAAGATTATCCTGATGCTTCTGGGATGGTTTATACCGTAGGGAATGAACAAGATTATCATTTTAAAGTATTGTTCTTGATTCTTAAGAAATTGGGATTTGAATGGGCCAAAAACCTATTTCACCTGAGTTATGGTATGGTTGATTTGCCAAGCGGTAAAATGAAAAGTAGAGAAGGTACAGTAGTAGATGCCGATGATCTTATAGTAGAAATGACAACTACAGCGCAAGAAATTTCTCAAGATTTAGGAAAACTAGATGGCTATTCTGAAGGCGAAAAACAGGACATTTATAAAACGATAGGGTTAGGCGCTCTTAAATATTTTATTTTAAAAGTAGATCCTAAAAAACGTATTTTGTTTAATCCTAAAGAATCTGTGGATTTTCAGGGGAATACAGGGCCTTTTATTCAATATACATACGCACGCATACAAGCCATATTACGTAAGGCTAATTTTGATGCTAGTGCGATGTTAAGTGATATGCAATTACACCCTAAAGAAAAAGAGCTTATTAAACAATTGCAATTGTTTCCGGAGGTGATTCAACAAGGAGCAACAAATCATAGCCCAGCGTTAATTGCGAATTACACCTATGAATTGGTTAAAGAGTTTAATTCATTTTATCAAAATGTTTCTATTTTGGGAGCTGAAAAACAAAGCGAAAAAGTTTTTAGAGTACAACTTGCAAATGCCGTAGCAAATACCATTAAAAATGCATTTGGATTATTGGGTATTGCTGTACCAGAACGGATGTAATTATTCTTGGATGCATTATTGAGAAATAAAACAAAGTAGTGCTTGATCTAGATGATCTATTTCATTTGTTTTGTATGAAGAGGTCTTGTGTTGTCAAATGCATCTATACCAATTACAAACGTTGCAGATGAAGCGTTTTTTGTATATTCAGATTCTGAATAACCACCGATAATATATAAGTAATCTTCAAAATAATGTAATTGTGCACCTTTTATAAATAAATCAATCTGGTAGGTTTCTAAGGTTTTAGTATCAACATTATAGGTTTGTATTGTGTTATCATCAAAGATGTAGATCGTATTATTATGCTGGGTCATTGCAGGTCGCTCAATGCCTCTGTCAAGCTCACCTTCTTTTTCCCAAACACCAGTGGTGATGTCATAAGACTCTATGGTTTTGAGTGCAGTTTGGTTAAAACCTCCGATAAGATAAATTTTGTTTTCAATAATTATGCCTGATGCTTCTTTGGCTTTTTCCATTTTTGGCAATTCAAACCAATATCCAGATGTTAAGTTATACATATGCGATTCATTTGTATACACTTTTGAATTATCTTTCTTTTTTCGAATAGATCCTCCCATAACAATAATATTATCTTCAAAACTAAATGAAGCGAAGCTCGACGCTGGGTGAGGATTTGTGTTATCGGTAAGCACTTCATTTGATGTAAGGTCCAGAACTTCTATTTTATCATCTAAGTATTCATATTTTTTATTGGTGGACAATTGTGTGCCTCCCAAAACATAAAGCTGGTCATTAAAGGTATTTATATTATGATATGCTCTTTTTCTTAATGAAATGGAAGGTTCGGACCAGCTGTTGTTTTTAATATCAAAAATTTGCAGCTTATCACTATAACTTTCCCAGGTGTAATTTACACCAGCTCTATTGATGAAGTCTAGAAAACCCGATTCAGGGATTTCATTCGTTCTATTAAGTGCTTTTTTACTTGCATCTTGTATATAAGATTGATTACCACCTACAACATATATTTTGTCATTAATTATGGTTGAACTAAAATCATAGACGCCCACTTGCATCGAGGCCACTTTTTTAAATTGTAATTTAGACTTTAGAGCATTATACTCACTAATGAAAACGGGATCTAATTGTTCAGGGTTTTTATCAAGAAAAACCTGATAATTATTTTTTATCAATGTAGCGATGCTAAGCACTTTTGCATGGTAGCCTAGAATGGAAAAACGTAATGTATCGGTACGATTAATTTTTTTATTTATATCAAGGTTAAATGAACCATTGCTAATAGAAAGTGTTCCCGCCTGTGTGGTAATAAAGTAGACGGTCACATTCTCAATAGGAATATGGGTTTCTGCATCAATAATAACTCCTTTTATATTTTGCCCCACGAGTGTCATTGAAGATAATAAAAGAAAACAAAATAATTTTAAGATGCGCATATCAGTATCTGTGATGAATGATTTTTGTAACCAATCAAACAAAGCTAAACTAAATATTATCAATATTCGACTTAGTCATCACCCATTTTTATCTTTATTATTTAATTAGAACAGGGCCTTGATATCATCTTCTTCCTCAACATCTTCGGCTTTTTCTACCATTTCCGTGAGGTTTTTAGGTAAAGAATCCTTACCATAAAAAAGAATAGGAACGGGTAATATAGAAGCCATTCCAATCATGAGTAAAAGTATAAATAGACGCAAAAAGCGTGTTATAGATTTCATATGTAATTACATTAGGTGAATTAATTGCTATACCTAAAACTAGGTAGAGCGTTTGTGGAAATTAAAAATGGGACTAACCTATGTAATCGTATGTTTTAAGATGTTGATCCTTTGGGATAAGCCTAAAGAAATCTAAAGGGTTTGAAAGAAAGTAGACCTTTTGTGCAATATAAGAAGTGCAATAATTTTTATTTTGTTGATCTAAAAATTGATAAAAACTAAATTCTATGAAAGTGAATTCAGAAAAATAATTTTGGTTTTCAATTGAAATATTATAAAGATGCTCATGAGCGAATTCTAAACTTTGTGAGGCGATCCACGTTGTGTTTACCGAATAGGTTTGATTAGGAATCGAATTTAACGAGAACACCGAGAGGTTGATAACCAAAGAGAGACTCAATAAATACGATATAATATGTTGTTTTGAAAACATGTTTTAAAGGTACTTAAAAATTTAATATCGCGCTTGTTTTTCAATTCAATTAATATGTCGATCTTTTTATTTAGGGAAGCGTTGCGTTCGTTTTTGAGTGTTTAACGCTACTATTCAAGTAAATTTTTAAGTGATAATCATTAAAGCCAGTAATATCTAATGAAGACCTTTTTATCATTTATCCATGATAAATGGCTCACAAATGGCCTGCTCTTTTTTTGTATCGGTTAACTTTATTAATACATGACAAATTCTTACTTTTGTCACTCTAAAAAATGAAGACAAATTATGTTTAATAATTTAAGTGATAAACTAGATAAGGCCTTACATGTTCTTAAAGGACATGGAAGTATTACCGAAGTTAATGTAGCGGAAACTCTTAAAGAAGTTCGTCGTGCTCTACTTGATGCCGATGTTAATTTTAAAATCGCTAAAGATTTCACTAATCGTGTTAAAGAAAAAGCACTCGGACAAAACGTATTAACTACGTTACAGCCAGGACAATTAATGGTGAAGATTGTAAAGGATGAGTTAACACAATTAATGGGAGGTGATGCAGAAGATCTTAACTTATCTGGAAATCCTAGTGTGATTTTAATGTCAGGATTACAAGGTTCGGGTAAAACAACGTTCTCTGGTAAACTTGCCAATTACTTAAAAAATAAGAAGACTAAGAAACCACTTTTAGTGGCATGTGATGTGTATCGCCCTGCAGCCATTGATCAATTGCATGTTGTTGGTGATCAAATAAATGTTGAGGTATTTAGTGATCGCGGTAATAATGATCCCGTGGCAATTGCTGCTGCTGGTGTTGCCCATGCAAAAGCCAACGGCTTCAATGTTGTTATTGTAGATACAGCTGGTCGACTAGCGGTTGACGAAGCTATGATGAATGAAATATCTAACATTCATAATGCTATTACCCCAGAAGAAACCTTGTTTGTTGTAGATTCTATGACAGGGCAAGATGCTGTTAATACGGCAAAAGCGTTTAATGATGTTTTGAATTTTGATGGGGTTATCCTAACCAAATTAGATGGTGATACCAGAGGTGGAGCCGCAATTTCAATTAAATCTGTAGTTAATAAGCCAATTAAGTTTATTGGTACTGGTGAAAAAATGGAAGCCATTGATGTGTTCTATCCATCACGTATGGCAGATCGAATTCTAGGAATGGGGGATGTTGTGTCTCTTGTAGAAAGAGCTCAAGAACAGTTTGATGAAGAGGAAGCACGAAAGATTCAAAAGAAAATTGCGAAGAACCAATTTGGATTTGACGATTTCTTAAAGCAGATACAGCAAGTCAAGAAAATGGGGAATATGAAAGACCTTATGGGCATGATTCCTGGCGCTGGTAAAATGATGAAGGATATTGATGTAGATGATGATGCCTTTAAGCATATTGAAGCCATCATACATTCTATGACTCCTGAAGAACGTTCAAAACCTGCTTTAATTAATGCAAGTAGAAAGAAGCGTATTGGTAAAGGTTCTGGAACTTCGGTGCAACAAGTCAATCAATTGATGAAACAGTTTGAGCAAATGAGTAAAATGATGAAAATGATGCAAGGTGGCGGGGGAAAGCGTATGATGCAGGCGATGAAAAATATGAGATAGTATCTTCAAAATATAATTTGCTTTATTAAAAGAATATTAGCATTTTTAAGCTATATAATTATAACGTATAACACATAAACTTATGATCATACTAGATGGCAAGAAAACCAGCGCAGATATTAAGGAAGAAATTGCTTCCGAAGTAAAACAAATAAAAGCGCGCGGAGAACGTGTGCCACATTTGGCTGCAATTTTAGTTGGTACAGATGGTGCTAGTATGACGTATGTGAATGCAAAGGTTAAAGCTTGTGATTTGGTTGGTTTTGATTCAACTTTAATTGACCTGCCTGAAGCAACTTCTGAAGCCGATTTACTAAAACACATTCATGATTTAAATACAAACCCTGAAATTGATGGGTTCATTGTGCAATTACCACTGCCAAAACATATTGATGAGCATAAGGTGTTAATTGCAGTTGATCCGGATAAGGATGTGGATGGGTTTCATCCAACAAATGTTGGAAGAATGGCTTTAGATTTGCCTTGTTTTTTACCTGCAACACCTTTTGGAATTCTTGAACTTCTAGAACGTTATAATGTGGAGACATCGGGTAAGAATGTTGTAGTAATGGGACGTAGTCATATTGTAGGTCGCCCAATGAGTATTTTAATGAGTCAGAAAAGACCTGCTGGTAACGCAACTGTTACTGTTGTGCATAGTCGTACTCATAACCTTGAAGATATTACAAAAGGCGCTGATATTATAGTCGCGGCTATTGGTATTTCTGAGTTTTTAACAGGAGATATGGTGAAGGATGGCGTCGTTATTGTAGACGTTGGCATTACTAGAGTACCAGATGACTCTAAGAAAAGAGGTTATCGATTGGCTGGCGATGTAGATTTTGAGAGTGTGAGCAAAAAAGCAAGTCACATCACTCCTGTTCCTGGAGGTGTTGGTCCAATGACCATTGCTATGTTATTGAAAAACACACTTCTAGCAAGGTCATCATCTTAATTTGTAGCTAATTTCTTTCAATTGATTTCCATTGAACTAAAATATGAGATGTTAATAGAAATATTTATTTTTTTCCAAATTAAAATGTAATTTCATCCTCCCTAAACGATGTTAAACCTAAAAACATCGTATTCAAATTAATATTTAATAGCATAGTTGTTTGGTTGATTAATAGCGTAATTAACCTTATCTACTATCAACGTACACTCTTCTTAATGTTTGGTTTTAACTAAAATCAATACATTATGACCAATTTTACTATTTATTCAGCGAGAGGTAATTATCACCACTTGCTATCTTTTTTGTTTAATATCCGAGTCAAAAAACAACTTTTGTTGTTTTTGACTTTTCTATTTCTAGGAATCTACTCGGTTAGTGCCCAATGTCCTGATCATGATGTTTGTGAAGGTCAAAAAACTTCCGTAAATGTTGATGATCTAGCTTTTTGTGATGATGGAGGACAAGTAATTAATGGAAATATAAATCAAAATTTAAGTTGCCAAGATGAAGATGGAAATAATTGTTTTGAATTTAGATTTTTCCGTAGTGAAAATTCTGTGACTGAGAGTTTTACTTTCGACGTTGGCCAAGGTAATGGTTGTAACGGGGAATTAGATGCTTCTTATTTTATATATGATGGCACTACATGTCAGGCACTTTCCGATGGGGGATCACAAACTGAAATTTCGTTCGATTTTCCAACTGGTGTCAATGAGGTTTTTATTTACTTATGTGTTAATTCTAACGCAAACGTTTCCATGTGTGATGTTTGTAGAGAGCGTCCACCTTGTATTGTAGATATTACATGTAAGGATGATATTGATTATAATGGTAGTTATTGTGTAAATGACGAGGTTTGTGAACTTCCAGATGCGTTCACCGATCCTAATGATGTTTTTAATTTTGTGGAAACATCTGATTTCTTTCCTATAACTTACACGTATTCAGATTCGGGAGAAACTAATTGTACAGATAATAACGGGAATAATCAAATTGATGTAACGCGAACGTATACATTAAAATATATTGATGGAGACAATGGTGAAATTATTGCAGCCACCTGCGATCAACAAATAACCATAGTGCAAAATCAAGCTCCTGATGTATCAGCTGGATCAGATA
>JAGSHF010000208.1 GCA_023954685.1 Flavobacteriaceae bacterium
ACTGGTTTGTCTATTTTAGAGCATACTCGCCTAGCAAGAGCTTTGTAGCACAAAAAGCTGAAACTATTTTACCAAACTTTGTCGAGGTTAAATAATGTAGCTGTATTTATTCAAAAGGTGTAAAATAAGAATAACGTTAGCCAACTCGGTATATCGCAAATAGGGCGTTTTTTGGTTTACGAAATGTCTGTGTTACTTACCAATACCGCCAAATCGTTAGATTACCTGCAAGGGAAATATTTTAAAAATTTGGCTTTTAAAATGAATAAGATAAAAACAAAATACAACGTTTTGGCTCAGTGCAAACTTGAAAGTTCATTGGTTTCTACTGCCCTACTTGCCATATATTAACCGTTGTGCTTCATTATCAGAAACCGCTAAACAATGATAAAATTCTTTAGACTATTCGAACTCAATTTTGCCTTTGCAAAATCAAAGCTCTTGAAGAGGTTTGGTGAGGATACAATTAGTAACTAAAATTCTGATGTTATGATAAAGTTTTTCAGAAAAATACGATACGATCTTATGGAAAAAAATAAAACTGGTAAGTATTTTAAATATGCCATTGGTGAAATCATTCTAATAGTAATAGGTATTCTTATTGCTCTTTCCATTAATAATTGGAATGAAGGTAGAAAAAAAGATTTTGAAAGAATACAACTCATACAAAATCTAATTTCAGATTTTAAAGTAACAAACACTAGAATAGAAGAGAGTCTTAGCTTATCTAAAAAGACCAATTTAAATATTTCAAAATATCTTAAACTTTCTGATTCAGACTTTATTAACCTTCCAATAGACTCTTTATTTAAGTTCTCCTACTCAATTTTTCAAGAACTCAAATTTGAGCCATTACTTTCTTCTTATGAAAAGTCAATTTCAACAGGGAATATAGGACTAATTAAAAATGAAAAATTTCATCAATTAATTCCTGAATTTTTTCAAGCATTTAATAATTATAAACTTCATTATAATGTTGGTAGTGATTTAATATTTAAAGGCTCTGTATGGGAATTAAGAAAAGCCATTGGAAGTATCCAAGTACTTTTTAGAAATAAAACATATCCGGAATCATTTGAAATGTCAGATAATGAATATAGAGATTTTATATCTCAAAAATGGGTTTACGCTGTCTATGAAAATCAATCTTGGATAGATCTTAACATTGAGTGGAATTTACAGGATATGAGAGATGTTTCTGAGGAATTATTAAAAGAGCTAAATAAAGAATCAGACCATTAATGAAAGCACAACACATTTATAATTCATTGCTAGTTATTGCCCACTTAGGAAAGTCCTCGCGGATTTTCTATTCATTTTTTTTTTTTTTTGCTAACTTAGGTGCTTAAACACGCCACTAATCATACACAAACACGTTGTATGCAATTAAATTATGAAGTTATGCAATTAAAAACCTTAATTATTACAATTTGCTTGATCGTTTCATTTGCTGCTAGATCACAAAATAAACCTAACGTAGTCATCGTTTTCATGGACAACTTTGGTTGGGGTGAACCTGGCTTTAATGGAGGGGGAATTACCCGTGGCGCAGAAACTCCTCAAATGGATAAACTTGCTGACGAAGGAATGCGTTTAACGAATTTCAATGTCGAAGTGCAATGCACTCCCTCGCGGTCGGCTTTAATGACTGGGCGTTATGCGGTACGAAGTGGAAACAGCACTGTTCCAATGGGCGAAGGCGTTTATGGACTAGTTCAATGGGAAGTGACCATGGCCGAAATGCTTTCTAACAATGGCTATGCTACAGGCATGTTTGGGAAATGGCATTTAGGACGTACCGAGGGACGTTTTCCAACGGATCAGGGCTTTGATGAATGGTATGGTGTTCCAAATTCTACTGATGAGTCAACTTATTCTTCCCTAGAAGGCTTTGATAAAAGCGGATTGAATGAGTCTTATGTTATGAACGGTACCAAAGGGAATACACCTGAAAAAATAAGACCTTATAGATTAGACTACCGCCCACTAATTGATCGTGATTTAACAGATAAAGCGATGGATTTTATGGAGAGAAGTGTAGAGGATAAGAAACCCTTCTTTCTTTACCTACCATATACTGCAACACATTTTCCAACTATGCCTCACCCAGCCTTTAAAGGCAAATCGGGCAATGGCGCATGGGCAGATTTACTAATGCAAATTGACAGCTATCTTGGAGAGCTTCAAAATAAAGTTAAAGAACTAGGAATAGAAGAGAATACCATCTTTGTATTTACTGCGGATAATGGGCCAGAAGCTATTAATTATAACAGTACCAACCTAACAGTAGAAACTTCTATTCAAGGATCTGCAGGTCCTTGGAGAGGAACTTTGTTTACTGGGTTTGAAGGCGCATTAAGAGTGCCGTTTGTTATAAAGTGGCCGAACGTCATCAAAGCCGGAAGCGTAAGCAATGAAATTGTTCACGCAATGGACTTGTTTCCAACTTTAGCCAATTTAACTGGTAGTTCTGTACCAGAAGACAGAGTTATTGACGGCATTGACATGAGTAGTTTCTTTACGAATAAAACAGAAGAATCTGGTAGAGATGGATTTATCGTCTATATGGGAAATGACTTATTTGGTGTTAAATGGAAAAATTGGAAACTACATTTTGAGGAGCAAGAAGCTTGGAACACGGTAAAAAACAGCTATACGATGCCGCGCCTTTATAATCTTTATGACGATCCTCAAGAAAGAAATAATGTCCTCTTCCCGCACACTTGGGTGCCAAAAGCTGCTTTAAAACAATTGGAAGAACATATCATTTCATTAAAGCAAAACCCGCCTATTCCAACTGGACAAAGCGACCCTTACGAACCAAAATAAAACTGCATACAACAATGTATAAATTGCATTAAAACGCACTTTATACTAACTGTTAGACACAAATACTGATTTTATGAAAAAACACAAAATCTTAGTTCTCTTTTTAATAGGAAGTCTATCCGTTGGATGCAATCAAGAAACAGAGCAAAAAGAACTCAATAAATTCACCGGGCTCTGGTCATTGCATGTAATGGAGGAACAAAACCCCGAAACGGGTGAATGGAGTGAATGGAGAGATGGAATGCAGGGGTACATATTATATGATGACAAGGATAATATGTCAGTTCATTTAACAACTTCAGGCTATGAAGATACTGATCTCCAGTTTCCAATATTTACCGACACAATATCTATTGAAGCGCTAAAACATCTCACAAACTCATATACATATTTTGCGAAATATACGATCGATGAAAAACAGAATGTAGTAGAGCATGCAAGAATTTCACATTCTAATCCTGCTGAATGGAATGTGCCTGTAAGAAGAAAATTCACTTTTAGTGGAGATACTTTAACGTTGCAGCCTTTAGAAGAAGAAACTTCTGGATTGAGACTAAAATGGGTGAAAATTGAGTCTAAAAATGAATAAACGCTATAAAAACGGGCGTTTATTCGCAACGTTGGCAACAATTGAAAAATGAATAAAAGAAGGCTATTTTTTTATACCGCTCTGATTTTAACCTTAATTGTAATCATACTTTTGGTTATTGGGTCTTCATTACTCTCATTAGCATTGGATAGAGAAGAATCAATCCCTTTTGGAACTCTTATAACTTGGACTGGAATGATTTCATTACCCTTAGCGATATATTGGGGAATAAAAGAACTGAGACAGCCATCTCGCGAACTGAACAGAATTCTCTCTAGATTCATTAAAATCATTATCATTTTAGGAATTCTTTGGGTTCCAATATCATATTTACTTGCAGGTAATCTTTCATTCTCATTTTCCGAAAAAGAAACATTTCAGGGTGGACAAGATGCCATGAAATGGTTTTGGCGATTAAGCTATGGTATTGGAATTGGAGCAATTTTTATACTAATTGTATATTGGATTTCACTAATATTTAGAAAAAAATAAAACTGTTGCCAACAATGTATAATCGCAATTACAGGGAATTCGACTATGTCCGAATCCACTCGGAATTGCTATGGTCTGTGCTAACCCGAAAAATAATAACTTAAAACTGGTAACTGAGGTTTATACGATCCCGTTAGCAATAATTTAAAAAAGAGTATTAATGAAATCCAATGGGAAATAAGATGGAAAATTTTAAGAAACGTCAAATCTGGAAATCTTTTTTGGCTTATCCTGCTGCTGCTTTCGTGCTTCTTCAAGCAATAGAATTTTTCACTAATCAATATAATTTAAACCCTAAAATATTAACGTTTTCCCTTATACTCTTGATAGGCGGATTCTTTATATCAATTTTGTGGAATTGGAATCATGGTGAGGAAGGGAATCAGAAATTCACAAATAAAGAAAGAATTGTATATGGAATAGTGATAGTCGTAACCTTGTTCTGTGGTGGCTACTATTGGACAAATACAGAATTTGTTGATCAAATTGAATTATCCAGTAACACAAATTCTTTTAAAAGGTTAGCAGTCTTACCTTTTGAAAATAAATCCCCCGATTCTTCACTGATTTATCTTTCCGATGGTATACCAGAAAATTTAATCAACAAGCTATCTTCAATAACTAATTTAAGAGTCTTATCAAGAAATTCAACTTTTATTTTAGAAGAATCTGATCGAAATAGCAAAGGAGTTAAAGAAAAATTAAATGCTGATTTATTACTAACTGGTAAGGTTGAGATGCTAAATAATCGATTAGTCGTGAACTGCCAATTAATAAGTTTAGCAGAAGAAAATCAAATTTGGGGAGAAAAGATGTTTTATGATAATGACAATGTCATTGAATTAGAAGAAAAAATAGTATCATCATTACTCAATATGTTTCCGAATTCCATAAAAAAGGACGAGCCAAAAATCCAAAATATTGAAACAACAAAACCAGAAGCCAAAGCACTTTATATGAAAGGCAGAGCCTTAAGTTATGGATCAACTAAGGAAGAAGCCGAAATTGCACTAAACTATTTTAGAAATGCAATAGAAATTGACCCTAAATATGCAGCTGCTTATGTAGCCATTGCCAATGAAAAGATAGTACAGGCTATGTTTTCTACAGCTACGAAGGATGAAATTTTTAATGAAGCTAGAACAGCTGTTCAAACAGCATTAGCTTTCAACCCAAACTCTGCTGAAGCCTATTACGTAGATGGCGCTATTAAGTTTTATGGTGATTTTGATTGGGAAGGTGCCGAAAAATCATATAAAAAATCAATTGATTTAAACCCTGATAATGCAGACGCTTATATTCGATATTCT
>JAGSHF010000102.1 GCA_023954685.1 Flavobacteriaceae bacterium
ATACTTTGATTGACGGGGTTATCAAGCAGCACTGATGGATTAGCTCTAATATTATCATAAACAGCTTCAATATTTAGATTTGCAGCCAGCGGATCACCAGACCATTCAATTGTTCCTCCGGGAATTACTTTAAACTCTTTAAATATTAACCCCCCATACACAAAATTATATATGCCCTCATAGACTACGAAACTTCCAATCATTTCGAATTTACCTTTGGTATTTATTTTTGTTAATAATGTACCGGCACCTCGACCTCTAATTGAACTTTCACTCTCTTTATCAATAACAATTTCTATTTCGGCATTTTCATTTAATACAAGATCAAAATCCATTTCTAAACCACTAACATCATCATTCGCAATTGGAATGCCCATCTTTCTAGCATCTTTCTCTTCCCTACTTAAAAAATGTATATATGAACTGTTCCCAAAATTTTCGGAATCATTAAGTGGTATTTTGAAAATAGTACCTTCTTTTGATTCTACTTCTGCTTTAATAACTAAAGCATTTGTTGGCCCCTTAATGCCAATAATACCTCCTACAAACGCCGTCCCATAATAAGCTTCATCTTCTTTTTCATCTGTGTTTAAAACAAGTAACCGATCAGATTCTATATTTAAATCTAATAACCAGTTTGAAAAGTTACTATGCTTTATGTATCCATTTAAAATTCCCCGAGAGAAAAATTCATCATCCGTTAATCTCGCATCTTTAAAATTAAAAGTTTGATCTACCAAATCAACAATAGTACCATCTTCAAAAGCATAGTCTATATTAAGATAAGGGATTTTTAAACCGGCATCATCAATTGATAACTGCCCGGTAATGTCTGGCTTACTTAGCTGTCCGGATACTTTTGCTCTTCCGTTTACTTCACCTCGTATGTTTGTAACTACACCTTCCCCAAAGGGGTTCAATGGGTTTAAAATGAATTTTCTAAAGTCCACTTCCAGATCAATTGTTGGGTTATAGCTATTAAGATCGATGTTGCCATCAACAGATAGTGACTGATTAGTTTCATCTGCCAACGTAACATTAACGGTATAATTGGTTAAGTTTTCATTGCCAACAATAATTGCTTTAAAATCACCGAGGTTAAAATCGTTAATTTTAAAGTTCTCAATGGTAACATCAGATTGCGGTATATGGACTCCTCTTCTTTGGTAAATATTTAGTTTCCCATTTACATTTCCGGCAAGGTCTAGACTGTCTAAATCAGGCGTTATTTTTTCTAAATCTACATTTATAAAATCTAATTCAATATCCTTAAAAGTTGAATCTGTAGCACTACCATATAACTCCATAAGTTCGTCCTCATGTGTCATCTTAAACTTTTCTATGCTTACATTTTTAAAAGACCTATCAAAAACAACTTTGTTTTCATCATTTTCATCTTCATTAATAATCCATTCATTTTGTTTTAAATTGATTTCAGATTTTTTTAACCCAATTACCGATTTATTCTCCTCATTTATAGTATAGTAAAGGTTCAAGTTGTACAGATCTTCATTGAGTGAGCCCCCTTTAAACTCAGTCCTAACAAATAAGGTGTCATTTTTAGTCACGTTAATCAAACTAAACTCAGCAGCATCATAAAACTTTGTGTCGAGCTTGTCAATGTCAATAAACGTATTGAAAAGTTGGTTCTTATTGTCAAACACAAAATTCACATTAGATGCAATATTTTCAGCATAATGAATTTCAGGAGACTCAAAGTTAAGTTTGAACTGCTTTGCATCACTTTCTATATGTCCATTTATAGTAGTGTTAGGAGCAATTTTTAAATCTTGATAAAACACTTCTACAATTTTATTATAAATTTTAAAATTATAATCTATGAATTGGTCGTCCAATAACTCATGCGGCTTATAATTAGTATAAATATCTCCCAAGGAGTTTTCTACAAGTTTTAATATATCTCTGAATCTAAATTTTCCACTTAAATTCCCTTCTATAATATCTGGAGAATTAATGGTAATAAACCTTAAATCATTGTCAAACCTTGAGGTGACCTCAAAATCGTCAAAAAAGTACTCCGTATATTCGTTTTTATAAAAGGTATTCTTAAAACTTAAATTTCCATAAAAATCTTCAAGACTCGTTCCTTTAATATCCATGGTGACTAGTCCCTCAAATTGAGAAATGCTATCTTTTCTTATAAAATTTAATTCATGAAGATCTGCATGTTTTACATCTGCTGTAAAATCATACTGCTCTTCACCTTCCGTGAAATTTGCCAAGCCATTAAATTTAAAATCAAGATTATTGTCTTTTGCAATTAACTGTCCGCTAAATATTTTTTCTTGTACGTTACCAGAGATGACTACATTTTCATAATTGTAATCTTTATACACTAAAGAATATATATTCCCATTAACATTTGTATCCACATTATCCAAATTAAAGCCGCTACCATCTACATCAAGATTTAAGGATACTTCACCCACTGACTTATCATTTATTAGCGTTCCAACATTAAATTGATCTAATACAATATTACCTTTATAAGAAGCATTTTCTATATCATCAATATTTTGCAGTTCTAAATTTGTGATAATATATCCTGATTGGGTAGCAATATCTAAGTTCGCTAATGCTGATTTTGAAGTAATCACAGTATTACCGGTGATATTAAAAGTGCCCAAGCTATCAACTATACTCGGAATGTTTTTGCCAAGTAAATTGGGCATTAAGCGATTTAACTCGTTGTAATTTGAAGACAAATTTTTGAGTTTAGCATCAATCATAAAATCGCCATCTGTTTTAGAAAACAAATTTTTAAAATTAATAGTACCCTCAATTTTGGTTTTACTTTGTGTTTCTAATTGAAGATCTTTAGTGATGAAATTATTGAGTGTCCCATGTATTTCTGTATTAAGCATCGCCGATTGATTAGTACCGAACTCGTTATACAGCATATTAACATCTTCAAAGCTTACTTTTGAATCTTCAAATTTAGCGGTAATCTGAACGCTATCAACAAACTTTTGTAAATGTTCCCTGTCATATTCAAACTTTAAATCTCCTTTGAGGTGCGAATTTTTAGTTTCAACTTCTAAAGCTTCAAAGGTCATCGCATTAAGCGTATATGTGAAGTTCGTTTTTAAATTTTGCACATAGAGATGTCTGCTTTCATGAAAACTCAATTTATTAAAGCGAGCACTAACATCTGGGCCAAAAATTAAAAAATTTGTTGCATTGACATTGATGTCATCAATTGATAATACATCTGTTTTTTCTAAATTTAAATCTATCAATCTAAATTTACTATCGATTAAGGAAATATCACTTGAAGATAATAGGAATTTACTTTTTGATGTTGAAGTTGAATCACTTTCAAATCGTTCTACAAAAACATCTAAATTCGTGTCTTTCTCTCCTTTATAAGTTTTTAGGTTGAAGGTTAAACCAATAACATCTATATCTCCAAAGGTTAATTTACCATGATACAACTTCTTAAAACTAATGATTGATGTGTTTAATTCATTGACATGGAATAATGTATCATTTTTATAATCAACAATCAAGACATCTTTGAGCTCAACATCGCCATTAATTTGCAAACCAACTTTAGAAATGTTGATGTTAGTTCCAAATTCATCATTTACTTTTTTTGTTGCAAATTTTCCAATTTTTGTTTGGACTGCGGGGATAGAAATAATCAGCATTAATAGTATAAAAAGCAACACCATTATGGTTACAATTTTATATGCTATTTTTAAAGCTTTTTTAATGATTACTGAATTACTTGTTTTGGTCAGAATAGATTACTTTTGTAAATACGTTTAGAAACCATACCCTAGACGTTTATTCAGTCTCAAAAATAACAATAATTGTGCCCAAAATAACATAATGTCTTCAGAAAATATTTACATCTTAGGAATTGAGTCCTCATGCGATGATACCGCTGCTGCTGTAATTTATAACGGTAAAATTTTAAGCAATGTTGTGGCTAGTCAAAAAATTCACGAGGCCTATGGTGGTGTTGTTCCCGAACTGGCTTCTAGAGCCCACCAACAAAACATTGTGCCTGTTGTATCTCAAGCTTTAAAAGAAGCAAAAATCACAAAAGAACAATTAAACGCTATTGCTTTTACCAGAGGTCCAGGACTTATGGGCTCTTTATTGGTAGGTACGTCGTTTGCTAAATCTTTATCATTCGGTTTAAACATACCGCTCATTGATGTTAATCACATGCAGGCCCATATTTTAGCACATTTTATAGATGAAGCTGGCTACGAAAAACCAAGTTTTCCATTTCTAGCAATGACTATTTCGGGAGGTCATACTCAAATTGTTGAAGTAAAGAGTTATTTTAATATGAAAGTGATTGGCGAAACTATAGATGACGCTGTAGGTGAAGCTTACGATAAAAGCGGAAAAATTCTGGGGCTAGGATATCCTGCGGGACCAGAAATTGACAAGAGGGCACAATTGGGAAATCCTAAAGCCTTTAAATTTCCAAGACCAAGAGTTGACGGTTTAAACTTTAGCTTTTCTGGTTTAAAGACTGCAATACTTTACTTTGTTCAAAAAGAAACCAAATTGAATCCAAATTTCATCAACGAAAACTTGAACGATATTTGTGCCTCAATACAATACACCATTATTGGAATTCTAATTGACAAACTTAAACGTGCCACATCAGTAACTGGTATCACACAAATAGCCATTGGTGGAGGCGTTTCAGCTAATTCTGGTATTAGGGGAGCATTAAAAGATGGAGAACAAAAATTTGGATGGAAGACTTTTGTGCCCAAATTTGAATTCACCACTGATAATGCAGCTATGATAGCAATTGTAGGCTACCTAAAATATCTTGAACGCGATTTTGCAAATCAAAATATAACGGCTTCTGCAAGATTAAAAATTTAAACATACCATTTATAGATCTAATCTGAATCCAACTTAAATGCAATTATTTTATAATTCGGAAATCAACGAAGACACATCAACGTTTAGCTTCTCAAAGGAAGAAAGTAAGCACATTGTTAAAGTACTCCGCAAACAAGAAGGAGACACACTGTATATAACCAATGGCAAAGGCTATCTCTTTGAAGTCGAAATTATCATATCCAGTATAAAAAAGTGCAGCGCCAAAATAACGTCTAAAACTTTTAAAAAAAATAAAACCTACAAATTGCATTTGGCTGTGGCCCCAACAAAAATGAATGATCGTTACGAATGGTTTTTGGAAAAAGCTACAGAAATTGGTATCGATAGCATCACGCCTATTATTTGTGATCATAGTGAACGTAAAATCGTAAAACTTGAACGTTTCGAAAAAATAGTGCAATCTGCAATGAAGCAATCATTACAATATTATTTACCAAAAGTAAACGATGCCATCTCATATAAGACTTTTATGACACGCGAATTTAAAGGGCAAAAATATATTGCGCATTGCGAACCTTCTCAAAAAACACCATTAAAATTAGTTTTAAAATCTCAAGAAGCTGTTACCATTTTGATAGGCCCTGAAGGCGATTTTAGTGTTAAAGAAATTGAAATGGCTTTGGAACATGATTTTATTCCTGTAACTTTGGGAAACACAAGATTACGAACAGAAACCGCAGCTATTGCCGCATGTCATTCTGTAGCATTCATCAATGATTCAAATGAAATTTAAATTCACTTTACTTTTTACGCTTTCAAGCTTTATCTTGTTTTCTCAAGACATTGCCATTTTAAAATATAAAGGTGGTGGTGATTGGTATAGTAATCCAACAGCGTTACCAAATCTTATTAATTTTTGTAATACAAATATCAACACAAATATTAGTGACAAGCCACAAACCGTTGAAACAGGTAGTATTGACATTTTTCAATATCCGTTATTGCATATGACCGGACATGGTAATGTGTTCTTTAGCGAAGAAGATGCCGTGAATTTAAGAAATTACCTCATTTCTGGTGGTTTTTTACATATTGATGACAATTATGGTATGCAACCCTATATTGTAAAGGAACTTAAAAAAGTTTTCCCTAATAAACAACTCGTTGAAATACCAACCAATCACGCCATTTTTAATATTGCTTATAAATTCCCTAATGGCTTACCTAAAATCCATGAGCACGATGGCAAACAACCTCAAGCCCTAGGTGTTTTTCATGAAGATCGCTTAGTTTTGATCTTTACTTATGAAAGCGATTTGGGTGATGGCTGGGAAGATACCGTCGTCCATAATGATCCTGAAGACGTTAGAGAAATAGCACTAAAAATGGGTGCTAATATTGTGAAATATGCCTTCGAAAATTAGACCTATTGCAGCTAACACATTATAATTCAGAATTTGAAGTAAGAACATTCCCCATAACATTAGTTTGTGATGGCGTCACAAATGCGCCTAATATTGGAAGTCTCTTTAGAATTGCTGATGCATTTGGTATTGAAAAAATTATTTTTTGCGGCGGTCATATTTCAATGGATAGAAAAATGAAGAAAACCTCCAGAGCTACTGAAAAAGTAGTGAACTATGAAATTCAAGAAGACATAATATCAGTTTTAGAGGGATTAAAAAATAGTAATCATGAAATTATGTCTTTAGAAATTACAAGTGATAGTAAAAGTCTAAATGACATTGAATTTAACACAAATAAACCTATTGTCCTCGTTGTTGGTGATGAAAATTTTGGAGTTTCAAACGAAGTTTTGAAAATGTCAAATGAAGTTTTTCATATTAATATGTTTGGTAAAAACAGTAGTATGAATGTGGTTCAAGCCACAAATATTGCTCTTTACGAAATGACGAAACAACTTATGTGACTTTTATATATCTTTACTAAATGAATCAGGATCATATTTCAAACGGTATAATAAAAGCTTTAAGCGTCATTTCTGGTGTCGCCTTATTTTTGTGGTTTTTATTTAAAATAAGATCTGTAATCGCTTATGTAGCAATTGCAGCTGTCATTGCATTAATTGGCTTGCCCATTGTTAATTTTCTTAAGACCAAACTAAAGTTAAAAGATACCTTTGCGGTAGTTATTACCATGTTAATTTTTGTTGGCTTTATTATTCAATTAATGGGGATTGTTGTGCCACTTATTATTGAACAAGGCAAAAACCTTTCTTTATTAAACATACAAGCATTAGAATTAAATGTAGAAACGTTATATGATCATTTTATAAGCCATTTTGGTATTACCGGATTGGATATAGAACAATCAATAAAGGATTCACAATTACTCTCAGAATTAGATTTCTCAGTCATACCAGATTTTCTAAACTCAGTAGTAAGTGGGTTTGGCAGCTTTAGCATTGCTCTATTTTCCATTCTTTTTATTTCCTTTTTCTTCCTATTAGACACAGAAATTATTGAAACAAGTATCATGGCTTTTGTGCCAAAAGGAAAAGAAAAACGTTCAAAAAAATCTTTAGATACGATTAAAAATTTATTGTCCAGATATTTCATTGGCCTCGTATTTCAAATTTTAATTCTATTTACTATTTACACTATAGTGCTCCTCATTTTTGGGATAGAAAACGCTTTTGTCATTGCGTTTTTATGTGCGCTTTTGAATTTGATTCCGTATGTAGGTCCTGTTATAGGGGCAATACTTATGTTAACACTCACCATGTCCAGTAACCTAGGAGAAAGCTTTAGTGAGGTTATTTTACCAAAATCCTTTCATGTCATGATTGGTTTTTTAATTGGTCAATTAGTAGATAACTTTTTTAGTCAGCCATTTATCTTTTCAAAAAGTGTAAAATCCCATCCACTTGAAATCTTTTTAGTTATCGTTATTGCCGGTGTATTATTTGGTGTTGTAGGTTTGATTATTGCTATTCCTACTTATACCGCTATTAAAGTTATATTAAAAGAGTTTATGTCAGAAAATAAGATTGTTAAAGCGCTAACCAAAAACATCTAAGTTTTACTTTGGATAAGAGCATATTAAACACTAGCAATCAAATCTTTATAAATAATAATATCAATAGCGATATTCATGCGTTACTCCTCAAATCCCATGCTGAGAAGCGTATAGATATTAGATCCTTAATCGAACAAATTGAATCCAAAAAAAAATGCCTTTTAAAACTCCCATCCTGGTATAATTGTAAGAACATATATTATCCTAACAAGCTTAGCATCGAGCAAACCTCTTCAGAAAATACTGCGGATTTTAAAGCAAAATTAGTAGATGGAAATACAATTATTGATTTAACTGGAGGTTTTGGCGTTGATAGCTATTACTTTGCTAAACATTTCAAACAGGTTACCCATTGCGAGATTAATAAAGAACTGTCTGAAATTGTTGAGCACAATTACACTCAACTTGGCGCGAATAACATTAAAGTTATATCGGATGATGGCTTATCCTATTTAGAATCAAGTACAGAGGCTTATGATTGTATTTATATAGACCCTTCAAGACGTCACGATGTCAAGGGCAAAGTGTTTTACTTAAATGATTGCCTCCCTAATGTTCCTAAACATTTGTATTTACTTTTAAAGCACGCCAATACCATATTGATAAAGACATCGCCGATGCTCGATATTGCCGTTGGAATCTCTGAGCTTAAATACATAAAATCAATACATATCGTAGCGGTAAATAATGAGGTTAAAGAATTACTGTTTCTCATTGAAAAAAATAGCACCGAGCCAATAACGGTGTATGCCTCAAATATAAAAGGGAATGCTGTTTCTCATTTTAGTTTTTTAATAGATGAAGAGTACGATGCTAATATCAGTCTGGCGACACGAAGCTTAAAATACCTTTATGAACCAAATAGCGCCATACTAAAATCTGGTGGGTTTAAGAGTGTTGGACAACGTTATGGCTTGAAAAAGTTACACCAACACTCCCATTTATACATGAGCGATAACTTGGTTGATTTTCCAGGAAGACGATTTTCTATATTAAAAGTTATGCCATATCAAAAAAAAGAAATTTTAAAGCAGTTAAAGAACAAAACATGTCATATCACGATTCGGAATTTTCCAGAAAGCGTAGCACAACTCAAAGCGAAATTTAAAACAAAAGATGGAGGTGATTTATATGTTTTTTTCACCACCAACTGCGATAATAAAAAGATTGTAATATTGACTTCCAAAATATAAAAAGGGCCGCAAAAGCAGCCCTAGAACCCTAAATTGCTAAATAACATTAACCTTAAACTATATAGCCTTTACGAAGGGTTTCTCTTAATAAATTTATAATACTATCTGTTTAATTTAAAAGTGTCTAGATTAATATCGTCTAATCCTTCTCTATCAAATGGATACTCCATATGATCCTGAATATTATACAACGAAATTAGGATGAATTCACTTAAAATTACCACAAAGTACGTAATCCATATGGTAGTATCTAAACCAATTTTATTAATAATTGTTGGTGTATATATCAACGGAAAAATATAAATAAAAATAAGACAGTATGCTTTAAGGCTTACCGGTGTTCTATGCGTATGTATGGCATGTAAATTCTCTATGGATTCATGCAAATCATTCATAAATCTAATGATTTTATCCTTAACACTCTTAGATAACATATCATTATTGGCCAGTATGAAGGCATTAACTTTATCTATGGATTCATCTAGCTCCTTAGTGCTATAGTCACTACTACTTAAATGTGACATTAAAGTCTCACTAATGTTTTCTAGAATGACTGATATTTCTTTTTTCTTTTCATCATTTAGCATATTTGCGGAAAGAAAATAATACTGTATCGTTTTAGCAGCCCCTCTAAATTGGCTTAAATGTTCTAAAGCTTTTTCTCTTCGTCTAAAGGAGCTTCTTATGGTAAATACCAAAGGAAATACTATTGCAATACTAATAAGAGTTAAATCTATATGGTAGTTGATATTATAATAGTATGCAATTATTGGGGTTATTACCGATATTATAATGGCAATTACCGTTCGTGTATTTATAATTGCTAAATATCGAATCATTAGTGTTGGTTTAAAATGTTATATTTGTTAAAATAGAAACTATATTATGAAAAACCAAATAATATGTGTTCTCCTCTTCTTTACATTATACCTGCCTACGTTTATTTATGCTCAAGATGACAGTAATAGTGAGTCCGCATCAGAATCAAAATTATTTGATGACCAAGAGATTTTACATCTTAAATTAAGCTATTCAAATAAAGAAATTAAAAAAGAAACAAACGATAGCACTTACATAAAATCGTCTTTTAATTATAAAATTGATAATGACACGTGGGCTTCAGTTCCAGTTGAATTAAGGTCACGGGGGAACTTCAGATTAAATAACTGCTACTTTGCCCCTATTAAAATTAAGATTAAAAAGTCTAACGCAAAATCCACCATTCTTGAAGGCCATAAAAAATTAAAATTAGTACTGCCTTGCTTGGTCCAAAAGGATAATGATGACAATGTTATTAAAGAATATATGGCCTATAAGCTTTATGAAGTCATATCACCTTACTATTTTAAAACAAGGCTTTTAAATATTTCATTCACAGAAATTAAGGGTAAAAAAACTAAAGAACATCGTATTAAAGGGTTTTTAATTGAAGATGATAAAGTTGTGGCCAAAAGGCTTGATGCTAAAATTCTCAAACGCGACATCCATCCTTTAGAACAGGAGGCCTTGACATCTTTAAAAAATACATTTTTTCAATATATGATTGGAAATACCGATTTTTCGGCTGCTAAACAGCACAATGAAGAACTCTTTTATATAAACAAAGCAATACTCCCGATACCGTATGATTTTGATATGAGTGGCTTGGTAAATGCAAGTTATGCGACCGTTGGAAACACGCAAAAAGGAACCTTAAAAATTACAAGCGTTACACAAAGACAATATCGAGGATTTAAGAGAGATCCGGTATTAGTATTTAAAGTGAGAGCAGAGTTTATTGAAAATAGAATTAAATTATTAGAAGTGGTAAGTAGCTTAAAACCGTATTTTGAAAATGCATCTGAATACGAGAAGGCTTATGCTTATATTACTTCCTTTTTTCAAATCATTATGAATGATTCAAAATTCAATTCAGATATTGTGGCAGAAATGCGAGATTAATTTCCTCATTGTTTTCAAAATTTTTAAAGCTTAAAAATCACTAATGCCACAATATAAATTACATTTATTTTTCAGGTAAGCAATTGGCTTTCTGACATTAAACTTTATTTTGAAAAATAATATTTAAAATATCGAAAAAATAGTTGTGTTCTTAAAGATGATATGTTACATTTGCATCCGCAATTTTATTGCAAAAGTTCATTATTTTAGGAGAGGTGCCAGAGTGGTAATGGAGCAGATTGCTAATCTGTCAACGCGTAAGTGTTGCCTGGGTTCGAATCCCAGTC
>JAGSHF010000054.1 GCA_023954685.1 Flavobacteriaceae bacterium
ACAAATTCTAAATCTAGCAAATCATAAATGTCTGCCACGTTGCCACGAACATGTATTGCGTTAAACCATTTTGATTTTGCAAAAACCGTTAAACCAATAGTGTTTTTTATTTCTGATATATAGTCTTCATCAACTGGAACATCGCGCATGTCAATTGAGATACCATGTCTATTTTTCCTATCGATAGCACGTTGTGTCAAAATACTAATAGGATTTTCAATAGCATTAACAACATTATTTTTTGCATTAAAAAACACCCAAGCATCCTCATCTGTATCCTGTGCATAAGTTAAACCACAAGACCATAGAAATGCCAATAAAATAAATTGTTTATGCATCACACATGATTCAAGTCACAAGTTAAGAAATTACGCCTGAACCTACTAATTCATCATTGAGATACCAAGCTGCAAATTGACCTGGAGTTATAGCCGATTGTTCTTCCTCAAATTCAATATAAAGTCCAGAATTCACTCTGTAAAGCTTAGCTTTTTGGAGTGATTGCCTGTATCTTATTCTAGCCATCACCTCCATGGTTTCATCAACTTTTATGGCTAAATCCTCACGAATCCAATGCAACTCGTCTTTAGTTATAAATAGAGCCTTTTTAAATAGACCAGGATGGGTTTTTCCTTGCCCTGTATAGATGACATTCTCAACTACATCAGTGTCAATAACAAATAACGGTTCTGGTGTACCGCCTACACCTAAACCTTTTCGTTGACCTCTTGTAAAATAGTGAGCGCCTTGATGCTGTCCCACAACTTTTCCCTCTGTTGTTTGGTATGCAATGCTTTGGGACAAATATTTAAGCTTTGACTCATAAGATGCTGTCTTGGGTATCGCTTGAGTATATCTTTGCATATTTTCAGGAATTTCAACAATCACACCTTGCTTTGGTTTAAGTTGTTGTTGCAAAAAATCAGGCAATCTCACTTTGCCAATAAAACAAAGTCCCTGAGAATCTTTCTTTTCTGCCGTAACCAAATCCAATGCTTTTGCTATTGTTCTCACCTCAGGTTTTGTAAGTTCACCTATTGGGAATAACGTTTTAGATAGTTGATCTTGCGATAACTGACACAAGAAATAGGATTGATCCTTATTGGTGTCGATTCCTGAAAGTAGTTGATAAATTTCCTTACCCTCTTTTTGAAGGGTTCCTTTTCTGCAATAGTGTCCGGTCGCAACAAAATCTGCTCCTAATTCTAATGCAATCTTCATGAATACATCAAACTTAATTTCACGATTACAAAGTACATCAGGGTTAGGTGTACGCCCCTTTTCGTATTCATCGAACATATAATCTACAATACGTTCTTTATACTGTTCACTTAAATCTACGGTTTGAAATGGAATATTTAATTTATCCGCCACTAACATAGCATCATTACTATCATCTAACCATGGACATTCATCAGAAATAGTAACGGAATCATCATGCCAATTTTTCATAAAAAGGCCAATAACCTCATAGCCTTGCTGCTGAAGTTGATATGCAGCCACACTAGAATCCACACCTCCAGAAAGTCCTACTACTACTCTTTTCATTCGGCAAATTTACGAATAAAAAAAGGTAACCAAAACTGGTCACCTATTGATTTGTTCTGCTTGCAAATAAATTTATTCTATTGCTTTTTTTTCAGCTTAGACTCCTTGGTGAAGTTTTTCTCGTTAACCAATTTACCGCCTTCGTAGTACTTCCATATTCCGGTTTTCTTATCACGTTTATAGCGTCCCTCAGCAAGTAATTCACCTTTTCCATTATAATGTTTGGCAACTCCATGTAACGCATCATTTTCATATATAAAGGACTTTAAAACCACGCCTTTGTCAGAATACCATTCAGACACACCCTCTAACTTACCATCTTTGTATAATGCCTTCTCTGCTAATTTGCCAGTTTTATAATACACCAATTTTTCACCTTGAAGCAGTCCATTTTGATCATAATTTTCTAATGTCATTATTTGACTGGATCTGTTATGATAATAGGTCCATTTTCCAACATATTTCTTACCAATCATTTTACCTTCACTAATGGTTTTTCCGAGTGATGACAAAAATTTTACATAGGCAGAATCGTCCTCTGCGCTGAATTCCTTGGTTGCAGTTAAAACACTCTTCTTTTTAACGAGTTTATAAAATTTAAATACACCTATTTCTTTGCCATGGTTAAACTCACCTTCATAACGAAGTTGCTTCGTCCCTTCAAAATTCTTTTTCCAAACACCATGACGTAGACCATTATCATCAAATTGATTGGCATCTTGCCCAAAACCTAATATGGTAATAAAGAACACAAAAAAAGATAATCTCATAGTATGCATTTTATAAATTAACTGTGATTTATGGTGAAATTATATTTTATAAACGACATAAATATAAAAATGGTATAACAAAAAAGCTGCCAAAATTGGCAGCTTTTAAAATTTATTATTTATTCTTTTGCTGACGTTTTTGCTCTTCGGCCTTCTCCATCATATCTTGCATGCGTTTTTGGAATTTACCTTGTTTTTTAGGTTTCTTTTTGTTTTCCTGAATTTGTGCATGGATTTTATCTTCATCCAAAATATAATTCTTAATCACAAGCATGATTCCAATAGTAATAAGGTTGGATACAAAATAATACAAACTTAATCCTGACGCATAATTATTAAAAAAGAATAACATCATTAATGGAGAAAAGTAAATCATGTATTTCATCATTTTACCCATATCAGGCATCCCTTCTTGCGTAGGTTGAGAAGCCATTTGCTGACCTGTGGTCATTTTCATATAAAAGAAAATAGCAACTGATGCCAAAATTGGAAACAAACTTACGTGGTCTCCATAAAATGGGATGTGAAATGGTAGCTCAGCAATAGTATCGTAAGAGGACAAATCTTCAGCCCATAAAAAACTTTTTTGCCTTAGCTCAAAAGCGGTTGGAAAAAACATAAACAAAGCATAGAATACAGGGAGCTGCACTAAAGCAGGTAAACAACCGCTCATTGGATTTGCCCCGGCTTTATTGTATAAAGCCATAGTTTCCTTTTGCTTCTTCATAGCATTATCCTTATACTTTTCAGATATTTCAGTAATCTCTGGCTTAAGGATTTTCATTTTTGCCTGTGACAAATAGGACTTATAAAGCACCGGAGATAATACTAATCTCACCAAAATTGTCATTACAATAATGGCAATACCATATGGTAAAAACCCACTTAAGAATCCAAATAAAGGGATGAATAAGGTTTTATTAATCCAACCAAAAATACCCCAACCAAAAGGAATACTTTCTTCTAAATTTCTATCATATTGTTTCAGTGTCTTACTATCTGTAGGCCCATAATACATGTTCATAGATTCATTAAGCTCACCTGCATTAAGTTCTAACGGTATTTTAACAGCATAACTTTTGGTGAACAACGTATCAATCTCTTCGTCATTCATCAAGTTAATTGACTTTAAATTTGCTGTTTTAAAAGGCTTGTCTGTCAATAAAATTGAGCTGAAGAAATGCTGTCGATAAGACAACCAAGAAACGCTTTCTTCATCCTCTTCATCATCACCCATTTGCCCTAATTTATCAACTTTCCCGCCATCATGCTGATACGTTAAACGTGTGTATCTGTTTTCATAGGCAATACTCTTGGCTTGTCGCCTTCCTTTTAATTTCCAATCTAGAGTAACACCTTGACTTCCATTTATTACATTATTCAACCCTTGAGATTGTACCGCAAACCCCAACATATAATCATTAGGTTTCAGTTCATATCTGTATTCTAAAAACTTCGTTTCAGAAACTTTGAGCTTCATTGATAACACTTGGTTATCACCACTCTTAGTTAATGACGGTTGAAAAACTAAATCTTGAGTATTTAGAATTCTATTATCAGCCGTTCCAAAATTGATATTAAATATTGAATTTTGATCTTTTATGAGGTATACAGGTACAGAATCATAATCGACGAAATTCTTCAATCTCACTTCCGAAATATAACCTCCTTTATGGTTCACTTTTATGCTGAGAACTTCATTCTCTATAACAGTCTCCGTTTTATCTGTAGCTAAAGACGCAGAATATGCAAAGTCACCTATTTGGGTTTGCAAATTTGCCATTTGCGTAGAATCATTTGGATTCACGCTATAATCTTCACTTGAAGTTACAATAGCATCAGCTTTAACTTCTTCTGTTTCTTCTGACTCAACTTGCTCTTGTTTTGCTTTTTCCTGAGCTTCTAACTCTTCAGGAGTTGGTTGGTTTTGCCAAAGCATGAATAATAAAATTCCAGCGATAAGTACAAAGCCAATGATTGAATTAATATCTAATTTCTTTTCTTCCATCTATATTATTGTATTGCTTGATTAGTGCAATCTGCTTACAAAAGCAAAAGCCTAACCGAAAACATCATTTATGCCATACTGGCACTCTTTTTTACTATTGAACATTTTAAAGCTGCAGCAATAAAAGCTACAAATAAAGGGTGAGGATTTGATACTGTACTTTTGTATTCAGGGTGATATTGTACACCTACAAACCATGGATGTTCTGGAATTTCTACAATCTCTACCAAACCAGTTTTTGGGTTCAACCCCGTTGCTTTCATTCCGGCAGATTCTATTTGTTCCTTATAATCATTATTAAATTCATAACGGTGTCTATGACGTTCCTTAATAATATCATCTTCATAAACTTGAGAAACTATACTATCATTCAACAATTCACAATCCCATGCACCCAAACGCATGGTTCCCCCTTTGTTTATTATATTTTTTTGTGCTTCCATTAAATTGATAACTGGCTCTCCCGTATTGGCATCCATTTCAGTAGAATTGGCATTTGTCAATCCAAGCACATTTCTTGCAAACTCTATAACCGCCATTTGCATTCCTAAACAAATTCCTAAAAATGGAATATTCTGCTCTCGCACATACTTTACTGCATCAATTTTACCTTCAATACCACGTTCTCCAAAACCTGGTGCTACCAAAACACCATCAAGATGTGAGAGCTTAAGTTTTACGTTATCTGCATTTATATATTCTGAATGAATAGATTCAACATTTACTTTAACCTCATTCTCTGCACCAGCATGAATAAAAGCTTCCAAAATAGATTTATAAGAATCTTGAAGCTCTACATATTTGCCTATTAATCCAATTGTGACTTCACTTTTTGGATTTTTATGTCTAATTAAAAACTCATTCCATCGTGTTAAATTAGGCCTATTACTCTCCAATCCTAATTGGTTTAACACCACTTTGTCAAGGCCTTCATCCAACATCATGTTTGGCACATCATAAATCGTAGAGGCATCAATTGATTGTATTACGGCTTCCCTTTTTACATTACAAAAACGCGCTAATTTGATACGTAAACTATCGCTTAATTCATGCTCTGTTCTACACACCAATACATTCGCACGCACCCCACTTTCCATTAAAGTTTTAACACTGTGTTGAGTTGGTTTTGTTTTTAATTCTCCAGCAGCCGATAAATAAGGCACTAGAGTGAGATGAATAACAATAGCGTTTTCATCACCAAGTTCCCACTGTAATTGACGAACAGATTCTATATATGGGAGTGACTCAATATCTCCAACAGTTCCTCCAATTTCAGTAATAACAATATCATAATCTCCAGATTTTCCTAGAATTTGTATACGATCTTTAATTTCGTCTGTAATATGAGGAATTACTTGAACCGTTTTTCCTAAAAACTCACCACGACGTTCTTTTTCAATGACACTTTGATAAATGCGTCCCGTTGTTACGTTATTGGCTTGTGATGTTGGTACATTTAAAAACCGTTCATAATGTCCTAAATCCAAATCGGTTTCAGCACCATCATCAGTCACATAACATTCCCCATGTTCATAAGGATTTAATGTGCCTGGGTCAACATTAATGTAAGGGTCTAATTTTTGAATAGTAGTTCTATAACCTTGTGCTTGTAAAAGTTTTGCCAAAGAAGCGGCAATTATACCTTTACCTAGTGAAGAGGTTACCCCTCCGGTTACAAAAATGTATTTCGTTCTTGTTATCATGTTGCGCTTTTAAACGCAGGCAAATTTACAAAATTAAAACAGTTATTTCCGAATTGTTATTAGTTATTTATGAGCTGTTGTCAATAAGTCCAAATTTTCGTCACTAATGTTCTTTTTATTAATTGTTTCAAAAAACACATAAGGCCGTTTTTCTCTTTATGAATTCACTGTGTTTCTATAAAGAATCAAAGCTTCAAAATATATTCTTATGCCTGTTTTGAGAAGAAATTTATCTATCTTTGAGCATAATAATCTGACAAAAATCACTAACCATTTTATTGCTAAACATGAATTTCAAACAATTAATCACACTAATGGTTTTTACAACTATTTTTAGCTGTCAGGAAACTAAAAAAGAAAAAACAGTCACCAAAATAACAGAGCCCACTATTAGCAATAATTCTGAAACATCATCAGCCCCTAAAGAATCATTAACTCCAAATGAAGTTGAAGTTCATCATGGAATAGCACTTTTTGAATCCGGACTTAAAGCTGCTGATGCTAACAACATGCCTTTGGCATTTAAGAATTTTTTAGCGGCTTCAAAAGAAGGGCATGACTATGCTCAATTCAATCTTGCGATAATGTATGAACAAGGGCTTGGTGTTATTAAAAATGAAAAAGAAGCTTTTTATTGGTATGATAAATCTGCTTTGCAAGGAAATTCAGCCGCGCAATTCAATCTTGCGGTATGTTATGAAAATGGACTTGGCACCAAAGTTGATTTCATGAAAGCCAATGAATGGTATCGTAAGGCTTCGGTACAAGGCGATGGGCTGGCCATAGGCAATCTAGGCATGTTATATATACGAGGACAAGGTGTGCAAGAAAATAAGGTAGCTGGCGTTGCACTTTTACTGGTATCGACATCTATTGACAACTCTCCCGAAAACCAGGCAAAGAATAATATTTCAGCAACTCGTGGTTTAACTACCGAGATGATAACTGAAGCTCAAACACTCTCTACGGAAATGGGTAATGCCACTAACCTCCTATTACCGCTCGATCAGTATTTGGAGAGATCACAGAATAGTACTAAGAAACATTAGGCCGTACAATGTTTTATAAAGGAGTTGCCCTAACAAATAGCTTTATTCACAATCTTAAATCTAAACAAACTTCTAAGCCCTTAATAAAAAAAACTTAGGCACTAACTGAAACAAAAATTTATAAAAACTTCAGGTTCTCTTAAAATCAATCATTTTTATAAATCTTTTGAAACGGATAAATATTGAGATCAATACAATCAAATCATAACAAATATGCGACATTGCTTTTTTCTGTTTTTTATAGTCGTTAACGTCATCTTTTATAAATCAAATGCGCAAGAAATTAACGCGAGTGACATCATCTCTAAATCCATATTAAAAAATGGCCGGAAATTCTTAAAAACCAAAAATATTAATGCAGTCTCCATAGGTGTATATAAAGAAGGAAACATATATACAGAACACTTTGGAGAACTTGAAAAAGGCAAGGGCAACTCTCCACACGATAGCACTATTTACGAGATCGCTTCCGTTACAAAAACCATGACAGGCTACTTAGCTGCAATGGCAGTTTTAGAAGGTAAATTCAAACTAGAAGATGACATTAGATTATATTTAGAAGGCGAGTTTTCTAACCTACAATATAATGACAGTCCAATTAGAATAAAACACCTCCTTACACATACGTCTGGCTTACCAAAATTTTTACCATTAGAGATGAATAACGTCTTTGAAAAACTAAATGCACAAGTGCCAACTATTTATTATGAATTAGAAAAAACATATAATAAAGAACAGTTTTTAATTGATTTAAATACAATTTCTATACCTACGGAGCCAGGCACAACATATGCCTATTCTAATGCTGGAGCAGAATTGGTTGGCCATATTTTGGAATCTGTTTATAATAAACCCATTGATGAATTATTCAAAGAAAGTTTCTTGACAGAATACAAAATGCTTAATACTTTAATGACTTTAAATGACTCACAAAAGAAGAATTTAACTCGTGGTTACTGGATGGATAATGAAGATTTCTCACCCAATCAATTAAACACACTTTGGGGAACAGGCAGCGGAATGAAAATGACCTTAAAAGATATGATGGGTTACATACAACTTCAATTAAATGCAAATGATCCAATCGTATCAACATCGCACGACATTCTATATCAAAAAGGAAAAACATTTAAGGTAGCCTACTACTGGAGGGTTTGGCATGATAAATATGGCACATCATATAATCATCATGGCGGTACAAGTGGTACTCAAAATTGGTTGTATATTTTTCCAAAATACAACTTAGGCATTTCAATCATGACCAACCATAGCGGGCCAAAAACACCTAACAAACTAAATAAAACCATCAAACAAATATTGAAGGACATTATTGACGAATAGAACAATTAGTCATCAACTAACGCTTACATCAATAATTTAATATTTGCATAAGAATTCTCCATCGCTTTTACACGTTTCTTAGGTCCCAACCACTTAACTTTGGTTATATCTTCATTAATCTGTGGCACGAGTTTTCCGGCATAATTTGTTTCCATTTCAAACCAATAGGTGATTTTGATACGATACTTCCCGTTGCGTTTAAAGATATGATATGTAGTTTCTAAAGGACATATTATGGTTAGTCCTTGAACCCCTGTTTCTTCTTCTACTTCTCTGATCGCACCTTCTTCTAAACTTTCTCCATTTTCAATTTTTCCTTTAGGCAAATCCCATTTTTCATTTCTAAAAATGAACAAAACTTTTCCTTCAGTATTATACACTTTTCCACCTGCAGCTATAACATTTGGTAACTTCTTTAGGAATTTTTGCAAAAGTTTATTCTGGTTATGATGAATTAATCGCACCTCATGAACATCATTAGTACCCAACGCTTTTATTACGTTTAAGACATCAACTTTTTTAAGTTGGTAATTCTTAACAAACATATCATCTTTGGCCTCTGTGGTTAATACAATAGGCTTGTCGTTTACAAAAACTTTATACATGATGCATACTAGGAGTTAGTCATGGTAAAAATATAGTTTTTTGAGTATAACTACATTATCTTAAAAAAAATATTTTTATTAGGTAGAATTTGACTTTATTAAATCAAATTATTGCTTAATTTTGACACTATGATTTTCAATAAAAGTACAGCAAAAAAAACTGCAGAAGTTTTACTTCAAATTAATGCCATTAAATTAAATCCAGAAGACCCTTTTACTTGGGCTTCAGGATGGAGTTCACCTATTTATTGTGACAATAGACTTGTACTGTCATTTCCTTTAATAAGAACCTATGTCAGAGAACAAATGGCAGAACATATTTTAAAACAATATGGAAAACCAGATGTTATTGCCGGAGTTGCCACTGGAGCAATTGGCATTGGAGTTCTAGTAGCTGAGTATTTAGGTTTACCATTTGTTTATGTGCGACCTGAGCCTAAAAAGCATGGGCGTCAAAACCAAATTGAAGGGTATTTAGCAAAAGGTCAAAATGTAGTTGTTGTTGAAGATTTAATCAGTACTGGAAAAAGTAGCCTTAATGCCGTAAAAGCATTAAAAGCTGCGGAAGTAAATGTAAAAGGTATGGTGGCCATTTTTTCTTATGGTTTTGACATTGCTAACACAAATTTTAAGAATGACAATGTTACTTTACATACCTTGAGTAATTATGAAAGTTTGTTAGAACAAGCGCTGGATACTAAATATATTTCTGCGAAACAACTGGAAACTTTGTCACAATGGAATGCTAATCCAGCAGAATGGAACGCAAATTGATTGATTCAAATTAAAGATCGTATTATGAATTTAGAATCCCCTAAAGTAACTCTTGATAAATCAGCTCAAGAAATTTTTGATTTTTTAAATAATGTTGAAAATTTTGAAAAATTAATGCCTGATAATATTAGTAAATTTGAAGTATTAGGTGAAGATAAATTTCTTTTTGCTTTAAAAGGTATGCCTGAAATTATCTTAAAAAGGAAAGAAGTTGAAGCGCCTAATAAAATTGTATTAGGAGCCGCCGGAGGTAAACTTGATTTTTCATTAACTGGGCTAATTTCTCAACTAGACACAAACAAAAGTGAAGTTAATCTTAGCTTTGCAGGTGATTTTAATCCCATGATGGCTATGATGGTTAAAGGGCCTTTAACTAAATTCTTAGAAACCTTGGCTGGTAACATGTCATCTGCCATTTAATATAACAACTTAAGTTCTTTCAAATCGAATGCCTTTATGAGGTCGTCTTCAAGTAGCACCTGTAATAAACCACTATCATTTACGCCTTGAATATAACCAGGAAATAAATGACCGTCAATATGTTTAAAGGTTGAGGGCTTATTTTTTCTAAATAACAGATTTTCATACTCTGCTTTAAGCGTAACATACTCGCCTAAATTGAGACGGTTAAAATGCACCCTAAGCTCATTAACAATCCCTTCAAGAATTTCCAATTCATTATAAACATTACCCATCAACATTCTCAAGGATGCTGCATTTGGTAATTCTATAAACGAAGTTTGGTTAATATTAAGTCCAATACCTATGATTGAACCTTCCATTGCGTTTTGCTTAATGACATTCTCGATCAATATCCCACATATTTTCTTTTGCTCTGACAAAATGTCGTTTGGCCATTTTATATGTAGTCGCGGAATTTGAAATTTTTGTAAAGCGCGTACAATGGATAATGAAACAACAATACTGATAAAAAAATGCTTTTCAATTGGCAGTTCAACATGTCTTTTAAACACGCTACATATAAGGTTTTTATCTTTTTCAGAATCCCAGATTGCGCCTAATTGACCTCGTCCTTTAGTTTGGTGAGATGCCGTCACTATAGTATAATCTTCTAATACTTTTTCAGTACTCAATGCCCTTAAATAAGAGTTGGTTGAATCGGTGGCATTAAGTTTGATTAGATGCATATGAATTAAGAATAATTAAATTATCATTTTCTTAAGATTTTTTGAGCTGCAATGCGCCAAAAAATAATAACTTTGCACAAATTAAAACAAATTAATGACGAAAGAAAATACTAATGCTGATGAACTGATAGCGGTTATATTGGAAGGCATTGAAGATGTAAAGGGAAAACACATTAATATTTTAGACTTAAGAGAAATAGAAAATACTGTTTGCGACTATTTTATTATTTGCGAAGGTACCTCAAATACCCAAGTTAACGCCATTGTAAATTCCGTTCAAAAGAAAGTTAGTAAAGCTACTCAAGACAAACCATGGCATATTGAGGGTAGTGATAATGCTGAATGGGTATTGATGGATTATGTTAATGTTGTGGTTCATGTTTTTCAAAAGCACATTAGAGAATATTACGATATTGAAAGTCTTTGGGGTGATGCCAAGACGACAATAATAAAAACAAGCTACTAAAAAATAATTGATGGCAAACGATAAAAATACTCCAAATAAAAAACCAAAATTTAGTCCTTACTGGATTTATGGATTAATACTTGCCATATTCTTGGCTATTAATTTATTTTCTGGTGGTATGAGTGCTACAACAGGAAGTCCAACAACACCTGCACAATTTTTCGAATATTTAAGAAATGGTGATGTAGAAAATGTCCAAATTGTAAATAAACGTGAGGCAAAAGTATTTCTTACTGATGCAGCTGCTCAACTAGAGGTTCACAAAAACTCAGTTAAGCAACAGCTATTACCTATGGCTGGAAAATCGCCTAATTATCAATTTGAATTCGGTGATCTTCAAAACTTCGAAAACAATTTAAGCGAAACTGTACGTGAAAATGAGCTTACAACATCCATTAATTATGAAACAGAACAAAACGTTTGGGGTGACTTTTTATTAACGCTTTTACCTTTTGTTTTAATCATTGGTGTATGGATTTTTATAATGCGCCGTATGTCTTCTGGAGCTGGTGGTGGTGCTGGTGGTCAAATTTTCAATATTGGAAAATCTAAAGCGAAGCTATTTGATCAAAATACTGAAGTAAAAACTACATTTAAGGATGTAGCTGGTTTAGAAGGTGCAAAGGAAGAAGTTCAAGAAATTGTAGATTTTTTAAAACACCCTGAAAAATACACCTCACTAGGTGGTAAAATTCCTAAAGGAGCGTTATTAGTTGGACAACCAGGAACAGGTAAAACATTACTTGCTAAAGCCGTTGCCGGCGAGGCAAAAGTTCCATTCTTTTCATTATCAGGATCTGATTTTGTTGAAATGTTTGTAGGTGTTGGAGCTTCTAGAGTCCGCGATTTATTTAAACAAGCAAAAGAAAAATCACCTTCAATAATTTTTATTGATGAAATTGATGCTATTGGTAGAGCAAGAGGTAAAAATGCCATGTCTGGAAGTAATGATGAGCGTGAAAATACGCTGAATCAATTGCTAACTGAAATGGATGGGTTTGGCACCAATACTAATGTCATTGTGCTTGCTGCTACCAACAGGGCTGACATTTTGGATAAAGCCTTAATGCGTGCAGGGCGTTTTGATAGACAAATTTTTGTTGATCTTCCTGACGTGCGTGAACGTAAAGAAATATTTGAAGTGCATTTACGCCCTCTTAAAAAAGCAAAAGGTTTGGACCTTGACTTCTTATCAAAACAAACACCAGGATTCTCAGGAGCCGATATTGCGAATGTATGTAATGAAGCCGCTCTAATAGCAGCGAGAAAAGGGAATAAATCTGTTGAAAAGCAAGATTTCCTTGATGCTGTAGATAGAATTGTAGGTGGTCTAGAAAAGAAAAATAAAATCATTACACCTAGTGAAAAACGTGCAGTTGCCTTTCATGAAGCAGGTCATGCTACAGTAAGTTGGATGTTAGAACATGCCGCTCCATTAGTGAAAGTTACTATTGTACCTAGAGGACAAAGTTTAGGGGCTGCTTGGTATTTACCTGAAGAACGCTTAATAGTGCGCCCTAATCAAATGTTAGACGAAATGTGTGCGGCCTTAGGAGGACGTGCTGCTGAAAAAGTAATATTCAATCAAATTTCTACTGGAGCATTAAGTGATTTAGAAAAAGTAACCAAGCAAGCAAGGGCTATGGTAACCATTTACGGTTTAAGCGAAAAAGTTGGAAATCTTACTTATTACGATTCTTCTGGTCAAAGTGAATATGGTTTTACTAAACCTTATAGCGAACAAACAGCTGAATTAATTGATAAAGAAATTTCTGATATTATTGAGAAGCAGTATCAGCGAGCTATTGAACTGCTTACAAACAATAAAGAAAAACTTACTGAGCTCGCAGAAGTATTGCTAGACAAAGAAGTTATCTTTAAAGACAACCTTGAAAAGATATTTGGAAAAAGACCTTTTGACAAGAATGTTTCTGAAGATACTAATGAAGAGGAGTAAAACCTTACAAAAATCTTAATTTAGGATAATCTTAAATTAAGATTTTATATATTTGATAGACACTAGTCACAGGACGTGGTTAATAGCAAAACCCTAAATGAGCTTATTTCGTAAAATTTTCGGTCAAAAATCTGATCACTCTCATGAAAGTATTCAAAATGAGGGTCGGAGCAAATACATGCCTGAAGTTAAGCTACCCATTGATGAGCGTTTTACTATTAATTTCAAAGCAAACGGAGGTAAATTTCTATACTCCATTAATGATCAAGAAGTTCAAGATAATTTAAGACAAATTCTTAAAGAAAATGATTGGGAGAACGAAACGGCATTGGTCTTAGATGATCGTTTGTCTGAAAAATTTAGATCGTTTCAAATTCCAAAAAGTTTTAAGACTGAAAATAGCACTTACTTTTTATCCACCTGCGAATTTTTAATTGCTAACGACGGATCTCTGTTAATTTCTTCTAATCAAATTGCAGAAAAAAAATTAAAAGAACTCCCATCTAATTTTATTATTTTCGCCACTACCAGTCAGATGGTTGAAACCATAAGTGAAGGACTAAAAGGAATTAAAAATAAAAACCGGGATAGAATACCATCAAACATTACTACAATTAAGCACTTTAAAGCTTGTGATGATAAAGATTTTTTAAGCTATGGAAGTAGTTCAAAAAACTTATATTTGCTGCTGTTAGAAGATTTATAAATCCACCACGTGAAAGAATTAGTAGTAAGAGCATTCTCAGGATTGTTATACGTTTCCTTATTTGTGTTTGCTTTACAATCGCAACATGCGTTAATTGTACTTTTCTTTGTTTTTGGACTGATCAGTATCACGGAATTCAATAAGCTTATAAAGCATACCGGCATTAGCTCTTATATTATTTTCTGTATACTCTATTTTGTTTTTGCCTATTGGCCTCTGGTAATGTCATCTAAAACAGGGTTTACTGAAGCCATACAAATACTACATGTACTTACAATTTTTGTTTTGCTTTTACTTATAAAAGACCTTTTTTCACAAAAAACATTGCCATTGTTTGTAACCAATAAATTTATTAACACAACGTTTTATTTATCCAGTGCTTTTATCTTTATTATACTTATTGCTAACTATTATGAAACCTATAATCCTAATATTCTATTAGGGTCATTTGTGATTGTATGGGTTAATGATACGTTTGCCTATTTGGTTGGTAAAAATTTTGGGAAACAAAAATTATTTGCTAGCATATCACCAAAAAAAACAGTTGAAGGCTTTTTAGGAGGATTACTTTTTGCTTGTATTAGCAGTTATTTTATAGCAAAATTTACACATACATTAGATTTTACCAGTTGGCTGATTCTCAGTATAATTGTTAGTGTTTTTGGTACTCTTGGTGATTTGATTGAATCTAAATATAAACGACAAGCTGGGGTTAAAGATAGTGGTGTTATTATGCCTGGACATGGCGGGTTGTTAGATCGTTTAGATAGTATTATTTTTGCTGCACCATTTATTTATTTGTTTTTAATAATATTAAAATATGTTTCATAAAGAAGGTCATAAAATTATAATTATTGCTACGACTATTGTTGTTGCGGGAATCTTACTTATAGACACGTTAGTGACTTTGCCATGGTTAAAAATGTTATTAGAAATTACGTTCTTGATCTTTTTTGTGTTGATACTTCAATTTTTCAGAAATCCTAAACGTAACACTGTTGTAAATGATAATCAAGTTCTTTCACCTGTTGATGGCAAAGTTGTAGTTATAGAAGAGGTAGAAGAAACCGAATATTTTAATGAAAAACGAATTCAGGTAAGTGTCTTTATGTCACCCATAAACGTTCATGTTACCCGTTTTCCTATAGGAGGAAAAGTACTCTATAGTAAATATCATCCAGGCAAGTATTTGGTAGCATGGCATCCTAAGTCTAGTACTGAAAATGAACGCACTACTGTGGTTGTTGAAAACACTAGCTATGGAAAAGTATTATTCAGACAAATAGCAGGTGCTTTAGCCAAGCGGATTGTAAACTATGCGAAAGTAAACAACACGGTTTCACAAGGTTCTGATAAAGGATTTATAAAATTTGGTTCAAGAGTAGATTTATTTTTACCTTTAGACACTACTATTAAAGTTAAACTTAACGAGAAAGTGCGAGGCGGCGAAAGTATTATTGCAGAAAATGAATAGTGAAGCTATAGAAATAGAATTTCGAGATGCTGTTGCACGTGTTAATGCGCATACAGAACCTTTCCCTGCAGACATTCTACTTAAACTCTATGCGTATTACAAAAAATCTACTAACGATTATGGTAGACCAAATAGTAAAAAACCCATCATCAATGCCTTTAAAACTAATGCCCTTTTTCAAATTGAAGACATTACTGAAGACGAAGCAAAACAAAAATACATTGACTTGGTAAATAATTACTTTTTATACAGAAAGTAAATAAAAATCGCACTCTAAATCATTACATTTACCATCAAGTATAGCATTTCTATGTCTTATTAATAACGTTTAATAGTCCATTTATAGCGAAATATGTATTAATTTCGCACTTACAATTAATCCATTAACTTTTTAGCATATGAAATTCTTAAAAAACTACTCATTTTTCCTTTGTGCATTTCTATTGATTACAAATATTTCTTTTGCACAAGAAAATGAAATTCCAACAAGAGAAAAATACGAACTTGTTGAAATGCAAGGCACTATTACTGAAATTAATAAAGAAACAAGAGACATAACAATTATTGGTTCAAAAGGTGAGCTTCACACTTTTACGGCTAGTGAAGACGTTGAACGTTTTGATGAAATTGAAGTAGGAGAAGTCATTACTTTTGATTTTTATAAATACATTAAGGCAGAATTTCGTCAACCAACTGAAGAAGAAAAAGCTGAGCCATTAGTCATTTTAGCAGAAGCAGGAAAAGCAGGAATGGATACTGAGCCAGGTGCTGCAATTGGCGCTGTTTTTAAGGCTGTTGTAACCATACAAACCATCAATTTGCAATTCATGTTCGTGAGTATTCAAGGACCAAATGGAAACTATTCAACCATACAAATGGAAGATAAAGAACTTATTAAAAAATTACATGTAGGTCAGGTTGTTATTTTAACATACGGTGAAGCCATTGCGGTAAAGCTAACTAAAGTGGAAGATTAAGAATTATATCTCCTACCTTAATTATAACCAATACAAAACGCCAATTTCTTTTAAAAGAAATTGGCGTTTTGTATTGGTTATAAGCTGTAGTTTTTAATTGCACTAGAGCGGTCAATTGACATCCGATAGGCAGTCCTTTATTTTATATTCATCTAACTTGCCCTAAAAAGTAAATCTCAATTGAGACCTTTTAGACTCGCTTTCAAAGTTTCAATTTTAGCCAATGCATCCACTTCTTTTTTCTTTTCACTCGCCACCACTTTTTCCGGAGCCCCAGCAACAAAACGTTCGTTTGCCAATTTCTTCTGTACAGATTTTAAAAAGCCTTCAGTATAATTTAATTCTTCCTTTAGTTTAGCCACTTCAGCTTCTACATCTATACTGCCTTGCATAGGCACAAAATACTCATTAGATTTTACTCTAAAAGTTAACGCACCATCCACTTTCTTATCTGTATATGTTAAATTAGAAATGTTACCCAGCTTCGCAATTACAACATCAAATCTTGTATCCGTATTTTCACTATTTAGAACATGCATTTCAATAGGATCTTTAAAAGCGATATTCTTTTGTTTCCGTATAGTTCTAACCCCAGAAACCACTTCGGAAGCAAAATCAAATGCATCAATTATGGTTTTGTCAATGCCT
>JAGSHF010000052.1 GCA_023954685.1 Flavobacteriaceae bacterium
AAATATCTTTCTCATGTATTGCATGTCCACAAAATGAAATATCACGTGAGGTTTCACAAATATCGAGTCCTTGCTTAGATAAAAACCATTGTCTATTATTATCTATCAATGAGATTGTAGAAATTGGTACATTAAAAACAGAGGCGGCTAATTTAGTGAATCGGTCAAACCTGACATTTGATTCAGAATCTAAAATTTTCAAGTCTTCTAGCGCACATTGCCTCAATACTTCACATGGGTGATCATCTGGAGTCTTATAGTTAGAATTACCTCTTTGAGAGGCATCAGTCGTAAATGATTTTTTTAAAGCTGTCGTATTTTCATCTTTAGATGTTAATTTATTTATTGCATTAATAAATTCTTCGATATCGAAAGGTTTTAATAGGTAAGCATCTACTTGTAGATTCAATGCCTTGATAGCGAGGTTTGAATCATCATTTCCGGTAATCATTATTATTTTGGCATTTTCATGCTTAACTCGAATCAACTCAACTAACTCTAAACCAGAACAATCTGGTAAATTAATATCCGTTATAATTAAATCCCAAGCTCTATCATTCAATAAAGTTTTTGCTTCGATTCCGTTCTCTGCAGTTACCACGTCAATACCTGTATTTCTTTGTATTAAAAGATCTAACATATTAAGAAGGTTTTTATCATCTTCAATCAATAAAATGTGTTTCATAAATCACCATTGCTTAATTAATGTTTCTATCTTAATTACTGGCATTTGATTTACTATTAACATTAAGTACAGTTTTTATAGTAATCAAAAGATTTTTTATAATCTTAAGTATAGGTTTAATCCTAACCTTTTGAACTAGTGATAAATTTACGTTTTGAATTAAAATATAGGTCATGAATATGAGTTAATTTTTATGAAAGGATTAATATTTACAAGTTTTCTTAGCTATATAGAAGAACAGTTTGGACTAAAATTTTTAGATCAAATGCTAGATACAGTGGATGTTAAATCCTCTGGAATTTATACTACGGTTGGAACTTATGATCATCAAGAGTTATTAAAATATATTGTTCATATTAACAGCATCTCAAAGCATGAAATCCCTATAATGGTAGAGGATTTTGGTTATTATCTATTTACAAAACTAAGTAATGAATACCCCAAATTAATTAAACAATTTGATAATAGTCTCGACTGTATTTATCATATTGATCAAACCATTCATAGGAATGTGAGGAAAATCCATTTAAATGCAGAGCTTCCAAATATGGATGCTAAATTTAATGATACTAAAGACCAGTTAATATTAAGTTATCATTCTAAAAGACCTTTTATGTATTTAGCCAAAGGCTTAATACATGGTTGTATCGATTATTATAACGATGATATTAGTGTTAAAATGATTGATCTATCAAATGGAAATTCAAATAAAGCAAAATTCATACTTCAATGATTGATGAAAATACACTTCTTAAAAAAAAATTAGAAAGAGAAATAAAAGCTCGTAGACAAGCTGAGTTACTCTTAGAAGAAAAATCTGATGAGTTATATGATACCTTATACAATGTTAGTAAAAGTGAGGCCTTATTACAAACCGCCTTATCAAGCATGCAAGAAGGTTTTCTATTAACTGATCAAAATTTAAAAGTTTTATTAGTCAATAGTCAGCTAATAACAATATATCCACAGTATGCACAATTCATGCGTGTCGGTATGAATTTAAACGAACAATTCCATTTTTTTATAAAACATCCAGCCTATTTAAATATGCTGGAAGAAGACCTAAAACAATGTTCATTTGAAATTAAACTAGATAATTCTCAAATCATTGCCGTTCATGTCAATAGAAATGAAAATAACATCATTGTCAGCACCCATAAAGATATCAGTCAAGAAAAATTAATAATATCTGAGCAACAGCAAACTATTTTAAAACTTCTACAAGCCGAGAAAATGGAACACATTGGTAAAATGGCAAGCTCGGTAGCTCATGACTTTAATAACATTATTGCTGCAATTAAAGGTTACACTTCATTTTTAAAAGAAGATTTACCTGATGACGCCTCACTACATAATTCTGTTGACAAAATTCAAGAGGCTTCTGAAAGAGCTCAAGAAATGGTGAAAAACATTCTACGATTTTCCAAGCATTCAAAACCAAAACTTGAAAAAATTGACATAATTAATTTAATAAATGAAACAATAACATTACTCAAACCGAATATACCGGACAATATTTCATTAAAACTAAACTTAATTAACAAAGCTATCGAGGTCAATGCAAATGCTACTCAGCTTATACAAGTCTTTATTAATTTAATTAAAAATACAATCAATGCTGCTGAAGAAAACTCATGCAAAATATCTATTAGTTATGAGTTGTCAGATCAAATCGACTTGAATCAAGATAGTGATAATGCTTTACAATTTATGCCCTTAGATGCCTATCATACAAGCGCTGGCTTGCATGTATTCAATGATAAATGCATAAAAATTAATTATCATGATAATGGTCCAGGTATGATCAAAGACACGATGGATCATATTTTTGAGATGTATTTTACTACTCACAATTCAAAGCAAGGAACGGGTCTTGGAATGTATTCTGTAGCTACAACCATTATAGAACATAATGGAGGAATAAAAATATATTCAAAACCTAAATTTGGCACTTATATTGAAATCGTATTACCAATGATGGTATCAAATCATACTTCTGTATTCAGATCTGAATTCCCCCCCATCACTGATAGACTTTATACAAATAATAAATCACGAATATTAATCATTGATGACAACCAAGAAGTTGGTCTTTTTATCCAACAAACTTTAAAGCGAAATAAAGTTAACTCAGTGTATTTAGATTCTGCTGAACAAGGTTTAAGAGAAATATTAAATGAACCTGACCGTTGGAGAATAATTATTTGTGATCAAAAAATGCCAAACATATTTGGTTTACAAATTCTTAAAACAATCCGTTCTCAGAATATTAATACACCATTTATTTTAACTTCAGGATATATTGAAGAGTATAAAATGAATCCGGAAATAGAATTAGTCGATCAATTAATACCAAAGCCAATTAATATTGAGCTTTTATTAAAAACGGTTAACAAGTATATTAAATAGTAGTTAGGCTAAGTCATAATTCTATCATTCTTGACCCAATGCCTACCTCATGCTATCTTAATTTATTAACTAATTAACTAACATCAAATGAAAATATTGATAGCAGATGATCATGATCTTGTCAGAGATGCAATTACTAGTTTGATAGTAAGAGACGATAGCAAAACACAAGTCTTTCAGGCCTGCGATGTTCAACAAAGCCTAGATATTCTAGAACAACAAGCTAATATAGATTTAATTTTATTGGATGTTAATATGCCTGGCATGGATAATTTACAAAGCATTAAGACAATAGCTGAAGCTTATCCCACAATACCAATTGCTATGATATCTGGCGAAGTAAAAAAACAAGAAGTGGAACGTTCATTTGAATACGGTGCTAAAGGGTTCATACCTAAAACGATGAATGGAAAATCATTACTTTTGACTCTTAATTTAATTATTAGTGGAACAAAATACATCCCAGAAGTCTGTTTAGAAACTGAAATTGATGAATCTATTGAGATTAATACTTTGCTAAGTAAAAGAGAACTTCAAGTTTTAAATGAATTATTCAAAGGCCATTCAAACAAATTAATCGCAAATACACTATTTATTGAAGAAACAACAATAAAACTCCACCTTAGATCATTATTTAAAAAGCTGAATGCAAAAAATAGAACAGAAGTTGTTATTAAAGCTTTAAAACTAGGTTTTAGCCCAAGCTAATTTTAAATAAATAAAGTCTCCTTAAATTAAAGAAAGAAAGTAAAAGAGATAACACATAACCAATATCAAATGTACTGCAATATTTTAGTTATGATTAAAGATATACAAAAACTTTAGTCAAGTTTTAGAAAAAATGGCCACTCTTATATTCAATATATCCTTGTCAAAATTAATAAAGCCTCATACATTATAGGACAAATTGAATCCTAATTATTAAATAAGACAAAATTGATCAAGAAGGATATATTGATTCGGAATCAATAATTCCTTTGCTGTCTTTATACTGAATAACTATAAAATAAAACACAGCTACACCCCTGTAGGCCTGTGTCAATAACTCTAAAGAATATTATAAGTTAACTTCCACATTTATTTCACAGTTCAATAGTTAATATAGTCTTAAATAAATGAGGTTATTATGAATATTTTTGTTACAGGTTCTTCAGGTTTGGTGGGTAATGAGTTGTGTAATAAATTACAGCAACAAAATTATAATATTATTAAATTAAATAGAATTAATAACTCTGCGGAGTCTACAAACCCTAACTGGGATATTAATCTAAAACACTCTAATAAATGTATCAAACCTAATAGTGTCATTCATTTGGCTGGAGAAAATATCGCAGCCAAAAGATGGAATAAAGAACAGAAACAAAAAATTTATGACTCTAGAATTCTAGGTACTAAAAACCTTATTGAAAATATCATTTCCAGCCCTGATAAACCTCAAACTTTTATTTGCGCATCAGCTATTGGTTATTATGGGGATAGAATACAAGAATTATTAACTGAAGAATCAGATTCAGGACAGGATTATGTTTCTAAAATATGCAAAGACTGGGAAGAAGTTACTCTACCGCTTATTAAACATGGAATCAGAGTTATAAACCTAAGATTTGGGGTTATTCTAAGTAAAAAAGGAGGAGCTCTAAAAAAAATGCTCATTCCATTTAAACTAGGACTTGGTGGGAATATAGGAAACGGCCAACAAAGATTTAGTTGGATCAGCATTGATGATGCCATTAAGGCAATAATCTTTTGTTTAGAAAATCCTAAAATAAATGGCCCTGTAAATGTATCTTCTCCTAACCCTGTTTCAAACAAAGTTTTTACTAAGGTTTTAGCTAAACAATTCAATAAACCCGCATTTTTTAATATGCCGGCAAGCCTATGTCGACTTATCTTTGGAGAAATGGCTAATGAATTATTGCTTTCATCGCAAAGCGTTATGCCACAGAAATTAATTAAAAATGGATTTACCTTCAATCATTTGGATATTGAAACAGCACTCTCTAGAGTTTTAAAATGAAGAACATATTAATCATCGGGGCCCAACAAGGTATAGGGCAAGGTTTGTATCAAAAATTAAAAAATACTACCGATAATTTCATACTCACAAGCAGAAAATATTCTCCTTATTTGATAAATCAGGGAAATACATGGAAAATTAAATGCGACCTTTCTAAGATTCAATCAATAGATAATTTTAGCAAAGAAATCTATAAGAAATTTTCACATATTGATTACCTTATAAATTGTGCAGGAGTACTCCATACTACAAGTTATTTACCTGAAAAGTCAGTATCAAGATTGAATACTATACAAATGATTGAGAGCTTTCATACAAATGCTATCGGCCACTTATTGCTATTAAAAAACTTAGAAAAAATTATTTCGCGGTCTGATAATTCTATTGCTGTATCTATATCTGCAAGAATTGGTAGTATCAAAGATAATCACTTGGGTGGTTGGTACTCGTATCGAATGAGTAAAGCAGCATTAAATATGGGCATAAAAACATTGCAAATTGAATGGAAACGAAAATATCCACAAGTTAAATTATTACTGATTCACCCTGGCACAACTGACACTAATTTATCAAAACCTTTTCAAAAAAGCATGAAAGAAGGAATGTTACAAACAGTTGAACATACCTCTAATTGTCTTATTAGACAAATTGATGATACTTTTAATGAAAAACAAAATAACTTATTTATAGATTATAATGGAGATCCAATCCAATGGTAATTGAAATAACTGAATTAGATAGCTACCATGATTTAAAAGATAGAGCAAAAAAAGCATTATCTGCCTTATTTGTAGCAGATTCTATAGCTATGCCAGTTCACTGGTATTATAGAGTGAGTGATATTTATAAAGAGTTTGAAAATGGTGTTCAAAAACTAGAAGATGCGCCTTCGTATCATCCCTCATCCATAATGTCTGCTCATTCCACACAACAAGGTGGAAGGAAATATTTAAACTCTAAAAACAGCAAAAATATTGTTGGAGATGTTATATTGAAAGGTAGGGGAAAATATTGGAACCAAGCAAATATCCACTACCACCATGGTATGAAAGCCGGTGAAAACACATTAAATGCGCATTGCGTAAGATGGCTTTTCCAATCAATGATAGATACTAAAGGTCGTTATTACAGAGACTCTTATTTACAACTGTATATTTCCATGATGACTGCTGATAAGCCAATTCATAAAGACACTTATGCCGAGTCTTATCATAGAGGATTTTTTGCGAATTATATAAAGGGCAAAGATATCAATAATTGTGCAGCCATCACTCATGACACAGCATCTATTGGAGGCCTTGTTAGCATTGGTCCATTAGCTATTATTTTATTTTTATCAGGCTATGATTTGATTTATGTACAAAGTCAATGTGCGAACCACTTATCAAGCACTCATCCAGATGACTTTCTGTCACAAATCGCTAACCAATATATAGACCTCCTGCAACAACTCCTTCTTAAAGATGAAGATCAATCTGCTAAAGAGATCATTCTAAACCAGCTGAATAAGACAATTAAATTAAATGTTTCATCAAAGGATCTTTCTAAAATTAGTGATAGAGATTTTGTTGGTGGTAAATTTTCCAGTGCTTGTTATATAACTGATTCATGGCCATCTGTACTGTTTTTAGCTGCAAAATATGTCGATGATATTAAAGGAGGAGTTTTGTCTAATGCCAATTTAGGAGGGGATAATGTTCACCGAGGAGCTGTATTAGCAATTATTCTAAGCCTGGCAAATGATTCAGAACATTCTAACTTAGAGAGCTTTTACAAACAACTCAATGATTACCAAGCGATTGATTCAGAGATCAATTACTTGTTAAGTCTCATTTAATGAGTTCAATTGATTTTATACCAATTTCAAATTCACCTTTTTGTTTATCAGCAATAAGTATGCCCATTTGTTGCACATCTTCAAATCTTAATGCAGGCATATTTCTTAAGACTCGGCCTCTAAAACTCGGTATAAACTCTTCAGCTTTCATTTCTATATCTAGCCATTGATCTTTAATAGTCCTAAACTCATAGACATAAGAGGCTCCATCAAAAACACGATTGGTTCTAAGTCGAAATTGATAATTACTACCATCACCTTTGACTTTAATACGAAGTTTTGATTGGTCATTGACCGATTCAAAGGGCCAAATCATTCGCAGAGAAGCAAAACCACCATTATTTTTTAAAGATACATTACCTCTAAAACTTACATAGTTTTCGTGAATTTGATACTGACTCCTAGATAAGCCCCCCATAACACTATCGTTAACAATCATAAGTTGATTGTTTTTGAGATTATGGAAGTTAAAAAGGTTCGAGTAATTGATGCTCATTGTTAATAATAAGGTGTAGAAAAATGTCATGATTTTAGTTGTTTTAATATTATGAAAAGGATCTCTTTAGGGGTTTTACTGCTGGATATTTTCCAAACCAGATATTAAAATATTTATACGAAAAACTCTGATGATAACTTTTTCCAATGATTTCATTGTTTTTGTAAAGAATTAACTCTTGGCCTTGTTTGTGATAGAGATCATAGTACTCATATTCCTCAATATTTTGGTAAAAATTATTAAACTTTTTTAATTCATCAAGTTCTTGAATACTCACGCTTTGCTTAAGGTTTTTCATAAAAAACTCATCAGCTGCATCAATAAATACTTTTGCTTTGACGTTGACTTGGTAATTAAACCTGATAAATTTATCATCGACATTAAGTAAATCATCACTGACATTACAATCTTTTAGATATAATCCTACATATGCAATTTTAATGACATAAGCGTACTTAATAGTATGTTCTTTACATAAGTAATAATCATTGGATTCTATAGATAGGTTCTCTGGCATAGATTTGACAGCATGGATTACTAAAGATGTCATCAGTAGTGCTATAAATGTAATTAATTTCATAACTTGCTCCTCACTTTTCTAATGAAATAACCTATATAGGGAAGGTGCTGAAAAAATCCTTCAGTACTATCCCAATAATCTTGATGGAATATGATTTTACCATCGGCATTAAATCTTAATTGACTCATACCTATAGATTTAGAATAAATATCTTTACGTTTGACCTTAAATTCCATAACCATAACCCATCTAACATAATAATCTGACCCACTTTTTGCAACATCTAACACTTCTACAGTAGTTGACTTTACTTGTTTTGCAGTATTAACAATATGTTCAACAAGGTCATCAATATTGTTAATTATTTTAAATGTATCATTAAAATACAGCTTTTCAGCATAAAGTTGACGAACTGTTTGTTCTTGTCCCCCAATCTTAAAGTCTTCAAATACAGTTAAAAACTTACTTTTGATGCCCTCTATTTCCATAGTTTTTGGAGTATCTTCTAATTCATTGAAATAATTTTCAGCAAGATGGTTATTACTTTTAGGTGTTTTTCCTAGGGCTACTGTAATAACAATGACTAATAGCAATATGGCAATAATAAAATATTTCATTAGCAGGTATCGTTTAAAAAATCTAATTGTATGACTCCATATGTAGAAATCATGTGAAATAAATAAATTATTTTTTCACATTTAATTCACTAATGGGTCAGTATCATTTGCTCAATCTTAAAAATTATGTGTAAAAAATGCTGTTAATCAAATGGTTCGATAACGAATCCAATAAAGAACTCAAAGAAGGAATTGATTGGTTAAGAATAATACCATTCATATTCATACACTTAATGTGTTTTGCCGTGATATGGGTTGGAGTTTCAACCACTGCCGTTGTTATTTGTTTTTTATCTTACATAATTAGAATGTTTGCAATTACAGCCTTTTATCATCGTTATTTTTCACACAAGACTTTTAAAACCAGCCGATTAATGCAAACCATTTTTGCAATTATTGGAGCCTCAGCAACTCAAAGGGGGCCTCTATGGTGGGCTTCACATCATAGACATCACCACATTAATTCAGATAAAGATGCAGACTTACATTCTCCCAAAAATGGTTTTTGGTACAGTCATTTACAATGGTTTTTAATGCATGAAAATTTCAACACTCAATCCGATAGAGTAAAAGACTTAAACCAGTTTCCAGAACTCAAATTTATTGACCGTTATGATATTTTATTCCCATTTCTCCTAGCTGTTGGGCTCTATGTGTTAGGTGAAGCATTGAGTGCTTTTGCACCTTCATTAAACACCAATGGCTGGCAGCTTGTCATATGGGGTTATTTTATATCTACAGTTCTCCTTTCTCATGTGACCTATTGTATTAATTCTTTGGCCCATGTATTTGGAACTAAAAGTTATAACACTAATGATGAAAGCCGAAATAATTTTTTATTAGCTCTGTTAACTCTAGGTGAAGGTTGGCATAACAACCATCATTGCGCGCCAGGCTCTGTGAAACAAGGATTTAAATGGTGGCAGATAGATATAAGCTTTTATGGTATTAAAGCCTTGGAAAAATTGGGTTTAGTTTGGGATCTTAAGTATCCAAATCAAAAACTATTAAAAAATAAAATCATAAGGAAACTCTCATGAAAGTAGCAATTATTGGAGGTGGTATTTCTGGACTGATGGTCGCAGAACAACTTGAAGGAGTTTGTGATTACACCTTATTCGAAAAGTCAGATTATATTGGAGGTCATACAGATACTCATACAGTCAAAATCAAAGACAAGGATTATCAAGTCGATACCGGATTTATTGTATGCAATCGTAATGTTTATAAACACTTTTTCCAAATGTTGGATAAATATAATATCCAAACGCAAAAAAGCGACATGAGTTTCGCTGTAAATAATTTAGACACTGGCTTGGTTTACAATGCAACCAATCTTACCTCTTTATTTTGCCAAAAGAAAAATTTATTCAATCCCAAATTTTATCGCATGATTCGTGATATTTTCAAATTCTATAATCAAGCTGAAAAGATACTCCAATCTGATACAGATATCACTCTTGGTAATTATTTAAATAGAGAGAATTACAGCCAATACTTTATTGATGAGCACCTATTACCAATGGCGTCTGCATTGTGGTCTGGGGACTTTGAATCCGTAAAAAAATTCCCACTGGTTTATTTACTTTCATTTATGAAAAACCATCAAATGCTGCAAGCTAATCAAAGACCAACATGGGAAACTATAAAAGGTGGATCCAATCAGTATGTGAAAAAGTTAACAGAAAACTTAACTGGTCAGTTATTAACAAATACAAAAGTTAATAATGTTATAAGATTAAATAATAGTGTAGTTATTCAATCAGATGAAAAGAACTATGAATTTGACCGCGTGTTCTTTGCCAGCCATAGTGACCAAACTCTAAATCTAATAGAAAACCCAACCACTCATGAAAAAGAAATATTTAGTGACATCCCTTATGTCAATAACACCATAGATTTGCATACAGATAGATCTATTATGCCAAAACAAATGAAAGCATGGGCTAGTTGGATTGTTAATAAATACCCGAATCAATCTGATAAAAAGAATCAATGCACTGTTAATTACTATATGAATTTATTACAAAACATAGATTGTCCAGAACCCTTAATAGTGAGTCTCAATCAATCCGAACATATCAATGACGATAAAAAACTAAAAACAGTCTATTATCAGCATCCTGTTTATACGATGAAAACCATCCTAGCTCAATCCAGAAAAGCAGAGATTCAAGCTAAAAATAATAGTTACTTTTGCGGAGCTTATTGGGGCTGGGGTTTTCATGAAGATGGTGCTAAGAGTGCGGTAGAAGCCGTAAACCAATTTAAAAAAACGGAGCAAGTAGGATGAATACCAGTTTTTGTAGTGGCTCTGTAGTCCATAACCGACTTAAACCAAAGACACATAAATTTAAGTATAATATGAGTTGGTGTTTATTTGACCTCGATCATATTGATGATGTATTTAATTCATCAAAATTATGGAGTTTAAATCGTTTTAACTTGGTATCCATAAGAAACCAAGATTATATTGACTCAAATACAAAAAGCATCTTATCAAAAGCAGAGTCCTTTGTAGAAAAAAACACCCATAAGAAATTTAATGGCAAAATCTTTCTATTCACTCACCCTAGATATTTAGGTTTTGGCTTTAATTCAGTTAATTTTTACTTTTGTTATGAAAATGAACAGTTGAGTTATATTTTATCAGAAATTAACAATACCCCTTGGAAACAAAAGCATATTTATTTCCATGACTTTAAAGATCAACAAATCCATAAAATAAATCAAACTTATGAGTGCCATTTTGTAAAGGAGTTTCATATTTCCCCTTTTGTAGATATGGAAATAGATTACATATGGAGATTCAAAATTACTGATGAAAAAATTAATGTCTTTATGCAATTAAATAAAAATGATTCAGTATTAATGAATGTTGGTTTAACGACTCAATTAACTTCAATGCACTCAAAAAATCTTTGGAAATGGTCAGCTAAAAAACCCTTCCAAGCCTTAAAAATGTTCACCGGAATTTATTGGCAAGCCTTCAAATTATGGTCTAAAAAAGTTCCATTTTTCAATCACCCCACTAATGAGATTAAACAATGAATAAATCAAAAACAATGACAACTAATGCCATTAATAACTCTTCTAGTCGATTTGATAACTTTATTAAATCTCAATTGTTTAAAAAACTTGAATTGCTTCAAAACTGTTATCTAGAGATCAAAGACTCATCCGGTAGCTATTCATTTGGAGAAGAAACGAGTGAATTAAAAGCCACTTTGTCAGTACGCAATCAAGAATTCTATAAAGCTATAGCCTTTCAAGGAAGCGTCGGAGCCGCAGAACAGTACATTTATAATCATTGGGATACCACCCATTTAACTAACCTCATTAGAGTCTTTGTACGTAATCAAGATTTGTTGGATGACTTAGAAGGTGGCAGTGCTTGGTTGAAAAATTCAATATTAAAAATCGCCCACTTTTTTAATAAGAACACACAAGATGGAAGTAAGAAAAACATCTCCAATCATTATGATTTAGGCAATGATTTATTTAAATTATTTTTAGATGACAAGTTAATGTATTCATCAGCAATTTATAAAACAAAAGAAGATAGCTTAGAACAAGCTAGTGAATTAAAGTTGAAGACTATCTGTGAAAAACTAGAGCTCAATGATAAAGATAATTTAATTGAAATCGGTACTGGCTGGGGCGGACTGGCCCTCTATGCTGCTAAAAATTACGGCTGCAAAGTAACCACAACCACCATATCAGAAGAACAGTACCAACATGCAAAGAAAATTGTAGCTGAAAACGGCTTAAACGACAAAATCACTTTGCTCAAAGAGGACTATAGAAACCTCTCTGGAAAATATAACAAACTCGTTTCCATTGAAATGATTGAAGCCGTTGGGCATCATTACTTAGAGACTTATCTAAAAAAGTGTAGTGAATTACTTACTGACGATGGATTAGCCTTGATTCAAGCCATTACAATTGAAGACCATAGATACAAACAAGCCTTAAAATCTGTTGATTTTATTAAGAAATATATATTCCCTGGCAGCTTTATCCCTTCAGTTTCTGAGATTTTAAGAGTCAATTCAGAAGCCACAACAATGAAATTATTCAACATGGAAGATTTTGGAATCAGTTATGCCTACACTCTTAATGAATGGAAAAAGCGTTTTGATAAGCAATCCACTCAAATAACTGAACTTGGTTATGATGAACAATTTCAAAGAATGTGGGATTTCTATTTTAGTTATTGCGAAGGTGGTTTCTTAGAACGTTCGATCAGTGTTGTACATCTGCTTTTCACAAAACCACAATCAAAACGACAACAGATATTAACGGTTATTTAATAGGACTATAAACAATGAAAAACATTATTAATTTTATTCTATTTCAAAGCTTGTGGCTCAGTTGTATTATTGGTGCTGCTTATCAGAATATTTGGCCTGCGACTATCTGCTTGACAGCCTTAATGCTGTTGTTTCTCTTGCCTAAATACAAAAACGGTAATGACATTCTTTTCATATACACTAGTGTAACTTTAGGATTTTTATTAGATAGCCTATTAGCTTATACAGGCTTGATTGAGTACAAACTCAACTTTGGATTGACTCAGACAGCTCCTTTGTGGATTTTATTCTTATGGATCGGCTTTGCATTAACTCTCAACCATTCCATGTCTTGGTTGTTAAACAAACCAAAATTAGGAACCCTATTTATTACAATTGGTGCACCGCTGTCTTATTTTTCAGCCGAAAAACTCAATGCCATTAAAATCAATCAAACTCTAACTACACTATTATTAGTTTCTTTATTATGGTTACTGGTTTATAAAATCATATTAACCATTAATAATTCAATAGAAAATAATCAGGAGCTAGAACATGCCTAGTGTTTTTATAGAAGCTCTTATTATAAGTTTAATTCTCCAGACTCTAGCATGGCTGTGGCAAATTAAAACCAGCAATGCTGATATCGTCGATATTACTTGGTCTGCAGGAATTGTCATTAGTAGTATTTATTATTTTTATAAATTGAATGAAATTGAAACCGCCTCAATATTAATGTTGATATTCCCCGCACTTTGGTATTTTAGATTAACCATCCATCTCATTGTTAGATACAAAACGGAGCATGAAGACAGTCGATATGCCTATTTAAGGAAACATTGGAAAGACAACACCCAGTTGAAGTTCTTTAGCTTTTTTATCTTTCAAGCGTTTTTGATTTGGATGTTTGCCTTGCCGGCCTATTGGGTAGGACAGCTAACATTTGATTTCAGCTGGAATATTATTCTGGCAATAACTATTGGAATCGCATCCTTAATTGGGGTGACTCTATCTGATAAGCAATTATTAAGTTTTAAGTTAAATAACAGTAGAGAAAAAGTATGCGATATTGGCTTATGGAAATATTCAAGACACCCTAATTACTTCTTTGAATGGGTGCATTGGTTTGTTTATCCAATCCTACTCATTAATACACCTTATTTTTATTGGGCTTTAATTTATCCTGTATTGATGCTTGTGTTTTTACTCAAGCTAACAGGTATCCCATTTTCAGAACAACAATCACTAATCAATCGAGGAGATTTATACCGTGAATACCAAAATAGAACCAACAAATTTTTCCCATGGAAACCAAAAGAAAGTTAAATTAGGCGTTCAACTCGTTGAAAAAGGTGTTTTACCTGATTTTCTAGTACGATTTGGCATACGCCAATTAATCAAACAAAGACTCAAAGAAGAGTATGCTTTTGATCCTGAAAAAAGCAGTGCAAAATACAATACTTTCTTAAATTCGCTGAAACAATCTTTACTAGCAATTGATACTGACAAAGCAAATGAACAACATTATGAGGTTGATGCTGAATTTTATAATTTAGCCTTGGGACAAAGAAAAAAGTATTCCTCTTGTTATTACAAAGGCAATGAGCCCATAGATGTTGCTGAAGAGAACATGTTAGATCTATATGTTCAACGCGGTCTATTTGAAGACGGTCAAGACATCTTAGAACTAGGTTGTGGTTGGGGTTCACTGACTCTCTATTTGGCTGAGCGTTTTCCAAATTCTAAGATTACCGGCCTATCAAATTCAAACTCGCAACGAATCTATATCATGGACCAGGCTCAACAAAAAGGTTTAAGTAATATTAATATTATTACATGCGACATCAATGAATTTGATATTAAACAACGATTCGATCGGATCATATCTATTGAAATGTTTGAACACGTTCGTAACTATAAACAGCTTTTTAATAAAATTTCAACTTGGTTAGATGACAAGGGTTTGTTGTTTATCCATGTGTTCTGTCATCGTTTTTTAATGTACCCATTCCTGACTGAAGGAGATGATAATTGGATGGGTAAATACTTTTTCTCAGGCGGCCAAATGCCAGCAGCAGATACTTTTTTAAATTTTCAAGATAAACTTAATATTGAAACCCGTTGGATGAACAATGGCCAACATTACGAGAAAACATCTAATCACTGGTTGGAAAATATGGATGCAAATAAAGATAAAATAATGACTATATTTAAGAAAACCTATGGTGATGAGTACAAACTATGGTTTCAAAGATGGAGAATATTCTTTATGTCTTGTGCTGAATTATTTGGTTATAATAAAGGTAACGAATGGCTAGTGGGCCATTATTTATTCTCAAAGAAACCTTAAATGCATATGAAACAATCTGGAATTTATAAAAAGTTAAATAAAGTCTTCGTTATACAGCTGGTATTTATCAGTCTTGTTACAATAGCCAGTGTTTTTGGAGCTGCTAAAGTTGTTGAAAATGTTCTGATTAAACAAGCATTAATTGGCGAAGCTGAATTTTTTTGGAATCATTATGATAAAGATCCAAATTTTTCATTGCCTAAAACCATGAATTTAACTGGCTACATGGTGGAAAACAAAGATTACTCCAAGGTCCCAAGGGCATTGAAAGAAATCACAGAAAATTATCAGAGAGTGAATCTAAATGAAAAGCTGCCCATTGCTTATTTTACGGAAAAAGATAATAAAAGATTGTATTTGATTTTTGAAGAAGCTCAAGTGTCTATACTGGCTCTCTATTTCGGTATAGCACCATTAATAATTGTACTTTTAGCTATATACTTACCAGCTTTTTACTCCTATATACAATCCAAAAGAGCCTTTAGTCCAATCATTCAAGTAATCCGAAAAATTGAAACCGTAAACGTCAACAATCAAGAACTTGAAAGCCTTAATTTTGACGAAGTTTCTATCCCAGAAAATTCTGAAGTTGAAGCTTTGATAGATTCCTTTGAAAATTTTTCAAAAAGAATTTCAGATTTTGTTAAAAGAGAAAGAAACTTCTCCCGATATGCTAGTCATGAATTACGCACACCTTTAACGGTATTAAAAGGATCTATCGCCCTTTTACAGAAACAAAATTTTCCAGAAAAACAGGTTAAGGTTTTGAATCGAATGGACTCCATGGTTATGGAAATGCAACATTTAATCGAATCATTACTGCTTTTGTCTAGAGAACAAGATATAGAACTTTCACAAGAGCCAATAATTATTAATGATTTCTTAAAAGATATTGTTAATAGAGCTTTATTTAGCTTCCAAGAAAAAAACATTCAATTAAAATGGCAAGCTGACAATCTTATTCAAGCAAAAATTCCTGAGCAATTATTTAGTATAGTTATCAATAATTTAGTTAGAAATGCCTGCCTCTATAGTGAATCAGATAGTGAATTGAAAATAGCGATTGCTGATTCAAAAATTAAAATTGTTGATCATGGTATAGGTATGAATGAAGAACAATTAAAAGAAATATTTAATCCCTTCTACAGAGCCGATGAACACTCCAATGTTAAAGGTTTTGGACTAGGACTTTCGATTGTTGAATGGATTTGCAAACAATGTGAATGGGAAATTTCATTTTCTAGTAAAGAGCACGAAGGTACGACCGCTATACTAGACTTGAAATCAGTCCACAACATTTCATAATGTGAATTTAAAGTAGCCAGTCTATATTTCTTCAAGCTTTATTCCTACAGCTGGCACTGTATGTAATAATTGTTTATCAAAAGGCTTATCTATGGTTTTTCTTAGCAAATATAAGTGACTTCTCAATACATCTGATTCAGGAGATAAGTCCCCCCACAATTCTTTAGAAAGTATTTCTTTTGATATAACCTCAGGTGATTTTGTCATTAATATTTTCAATATCTGTAAACCCGTTGGAGAGACTTTAAGCTGTTTTCCCTGTCTATGAACCTTTGATGTTGCTGGATCATAGCTTAAATCTCCAACCATCAAAGTGTTTTTATTTAACTCCCCCTTATACCTTTTAATCAACGCCTTCAATCGAGCGACTAATTCATCTGGGTTAAACGGTTTTACCAAATAATCATCCGCTCCCATATTAAAGCCTTCTAGTTTGTCTTGAATTTGATCTCTTGCTGTGAGCATTAATATCGGAATATCAGATTTAGCCTCATTTCGAATCTTATTACAAACCTCAAAGCCATCGATTCCTGGCATCATTACATCTAAAACGATCGCGTCATATATATTTGTGACAGCTAAATGCAATCCTGTAATCCCATCCATCGCATAATCCACATCAAAGCCAGAGTGTTCAAGATACTCACCAATAGTTGCTGCCAATTCTTTGTGATCTTCTACGATTAATACTGATATGTTGCTCATAAATGTTTTTCTTTGTGATTCAAACTATCATTTTAACATGAATAATTTTTTCATTGGTTCAATTAATTACAACTCTAGCCTATAATATTGATTTTAATAATCGTTCGTATATGCATTTTTTAGTCAGTAATGATGATGGTGTCAATGCCACTGGAATCAAAGCCTTATCTGATACACTAAAACAATTAGGTGAAGTGACAGTCTATGCACCAAATCGTGATAGATCAGGTGCCAGTAACTCATTAACTCTTACCTCGCCACTACGTATCAATAAAGTAGAAGAAAACCGCTTTTCAGTTTCAGGCACTCCAACAGATTGTGTGCATATGGCTTTAACTGGGCTCATGAAACAAAAACCAGATATGGTTGTATCTGGCATTAACAATGCTGCTAATTTAGGTGATGATGTCCTTTATTCTGGTACTGTTGCAGCT
>JAGSHF010000020.1 GCA_023954685.1 Flavobacteriaceae bacterium
CATAGTGGTCATTATGGCAACTACGTGTCTAACCCAGTATTTACATTATCCCATTTACTAGCGAGCATGAAATCTGAATCTGGAAAGGTTTTGATTCAAGATTACTATAAAGGCATAGAAATAACGCCAGAAATAAATGCCGTTTTAGAAAGTGTTCCAGATGATATAGCTGAGATTGATAAAAACCTTGGTATAAATGCATCTGAGAACGTTGGTGCTAATTACCAAGAAGCACTACAGTATCCATCATTAAACGTGAGGCAAATAGAAACCTCATGGAAAGGAGACAAACCAAAAACAATTATTCCAGAGATTGCCATGGCAAATATTGATGTGAGATTGGTTGTAGAAACCGATGGTGCCAAGCAGTTAGAAAAAATAAAAAAACACATTGAAGGACAAGGGTTTTTGGTATTAGATAGAGATCCAACAGATGAGGAACGATTGAACAATGAAAAAATAGTAAAGTTTATTGGTGACAAAGGCGTAAATGCGTTTAGAACAGATACCGATTCAGAATTTGGAAGTCAATTAAAAGATGCTATAAAAAACACCTTTGGTGAAACTCCGGTGCTTATCAGAACGATGGGAGGAACAGTTCCAATAATTCCAGCAATAAAAGTATTAGATGTTCCTGCTATTATTGTGCCTATGGTAAATATGGACAATAATCAGCACAACCCAAATGAAAATATTAGGATAGGTAATATAAGACAAGGCATTAAAATTTGTTTGGCTATTTTTAACATGAAACTTCAAGAGAATGATTAAATTCTTCAGAAAAATACGCTACAACTTCATGGAAACAGGAAAAACTGGCAAATACCTAAAATATGCTATTGGAGAAATATTACTTGTAATGCTTGGTATTTTACTTGCGTTACAAGTGAATAATTGGAATGAACAGCGAAAAAAAGTACAGATAGAAATCAATACTCTTATTGATATAAAGTCTGATATTGAAGAAAACATACAGAATCTAGAAGTTGGTAGAACACAGTTAGAAGATATTTCTAAAAACACCCAAAAAGTATTAGAATATTACAATCAAAAAACACCCTATTCCAGTAAAATGAAAGAAGATTTTAATAATTTTTATGGTTTATGGGATCCTGATTTTACATATGCTGCTTTTGAAAATCTAAAGAGTCAAGGTGTTAACCTTATTTCGAATGAATCTTTACGAAAATCATTAATTAAACTTCACGAGATTGAAATGAACATTCTTGATGTTTCTGAAGTAAGCAGAGGTAATTTAATATATGAAAGTATGATTTTACCAATACAAAAAAAATATTTTTATAGAAGTAAAAGTTCAGATGGCGAAAATTGGCAGCTAATGCTTTCTGATTATGAGAGTATGATAAATGATCCTGAATTTTATGCTGTTTTTACTGAAGTTGCATATCGACAATCTCGCTCTAAGAACAGATTTCATAAATTTAATATTAAAGCCAAAGAGATATTGAAACAAATTGATAAAGAATTGGAACAATTACAATAGAAACTAGATGATTAAATTCTTTAGAAAAATACGTTACAACCTCATGGAAACAGGCAAAACAACCAAATACTTTAAATATGCTATTGGTGAAATTGTACTTGTAGTAATTGGAATTTTAATAGCACTTCAAATTAATAATTGGAATGAAGGTAGGAAAAAGCAAAAAGAAGAAATTCAAATACTTAAAGAGATAAAAAGCACTCTAATTTATGACCTCAATAACGCATTTCCAACATTAAAAAATCGAGCAATTTCTAGAAAGAAACTCTCAATTAGTCTATTGGATGCAATAAAGTCTGGGGATGAAATTAATGATTCCATAAACTTTATATTTCTTGCTGCAGGTGAGATTTTTAGACCTAGCTATACTGCATACAAAGGACTTGAAAGTAAAGGCATAGATATTATACAGAATGATTCAATTAAAAATAGCATCATTCAAATTTATGATTCAGACTATGTCGAAGTAAAAATAAGGCTTGAGACGAATACTTTTGCGAACTTAAGAGATTATAACCGTCCTTTTTTATACAATAATTTTAAATTAAATGAGAACCAAATTTATGTTCCATTAAGACCAAAATCTCTAGTCAATAATGAAAAATTTAGAATAATTTTATATAAGATGAAAGGATCGGATCAGACAACAATTAATCAGTTATCTCGTCTTGAATTAAAAATTAAAAAAGTAATAGCTCAAATTGATAAAGAAATTCAAAACTATTAAATGATTAAATTCTTTCGTCATATTCGTAAATCACTCCTCATGGAAACTGGAAAAACAGGCAAATACCTTAAATACGCCATTGGTGAAATTGTATTGGTGGTTATTGGTATTCTCATTGCACTTACAATAAATAATTGGAATGAACAGAAAAAACTTAAAGAACATGAGGAAGAAGCCCTAACTGAAATTATTTCAGATATAACTATTAATATTAATAAATTTAACCAAACCTTAAATGGAGTTAATCGACCTGGAAATGTTAATAATACTTTAAGTTCATTAAAAATTATAATTGACCATCTTAAATCTAACGAAATCTACCATGATTCTCTTGATGCCCATTTTGGTATTTCAACTTTTTCTGTAAATTATATGAATTATAAAACTAGTGGCTATGAATCACTCGCTTCTGTAGGTTTAGATCTTATTAAAAACACAAAATTGCGCTCAGAAATTGGTGATTACTATACGACTTCTATTATCATCCCAAAAGATGTTTCAGAAGGGATTATTAATGATTTTAATAATTACATGTTAGATTATATAAGAAAAGATTTTATTTCAAATGATAATCCAACTACAGGTTTCTACACGCTTCACCCAAGAAATTATAATGCATTAAGAGAGAAAGGTGAATTTTTAGAGTCACTTAAATCTTACTTAAGCCAATATAGTTCTTATAAAGCAGAAATTTATAATGCATTAGAAGCCTCTAATACTTTAAAAAATAATATTGAAACCTATTTGAATGATTAAGTTTTTTAGACGAATTAGATATCAATTTATGAGCGAAAACAAAATGGGAAAATATTTTAAATATGCTATTGGCGAAATACTACTCGTAGTTATTGGTATTCTCATTGCATTACAGATTAATAATTGGAATGAACTGCGCAAAGAAAAAAAATTAGAACAAGATTATTATTGTAAACTTCTTGAAGATGTTCAGCAAGATTTTGTTCAGGTAAAGAACCAAATAAATAATACCAACAAAAGATTAGACGCATCAAACACCATAATACAAATGCTACAATCTGAGAACCCAAGACTGGATTCATTAATGGACGAAACCATTAATTCGCTCTCCTTAATAACGTATACCATTAGACCTAACAATGCGGCCTTTGAAGATTTAAAGTCCAGTGGAAATCTAAATATTCTCAAGGATAACAATGTAAAAACAAAAGTGATTGATTACTATTCACTATTGGAAGGCATGATAGATGTTATGAATATAAATGCCGATGGTGCCGTGAGCGTTTTATTTAATAAAGATAATTATACTGAAATTGGTTGGCAGCATATGAGCTTTGTAAAAGAGGGAATTGATACTGATAAAGTAGATTTTTCTAAACTAAACCCATCAAACGAATTAAGTACCGACTTAATTAAAACTTGGACAAGTGATGCTGTTTTTTTTGTTGGTGCTAACTCCAGAATTAAATACCTCTATGAATCAATACTGCCAAATATTGATGAAATGATTCAGCTTCTTGAGCAAAAATGCAACACGCTAAAGCATGATTAAATTCTTCCGTCATATTCGTAAATCACTCCTTATGGAAAATAAAACAGGTTCATCAGGACACTTTAGTCGTTCGGGCAAATACTTTAAATATGCGATTGGTGAAATTATCCTGGTGGTTATTGGTATTTTAATTGCAATTCAACTCAATGAATGGCGTCATGATAGCTCCAATACTAAACAAAAACAAATCGTATTAAATGCATTACAGCTTGAATTTGAGGCTAATCTAAAACAATTAGATACTGTACTTTTTTATATGGGGAAAGTTCAAGAATATTATCCCATTGCAGTCAAAATGATTGAGAATTCTGAAGAGAATTATTCAAAAGAAAAGATAAGTAACTTAATTAAGAATCTGTCCTATACCTGGACGTTCAATCCAAGTAATGGCGCTTTGCGTTCAGCCATATCATCAAGTCAAATCCATTTGTTAGAAAATAACAGATTAATAGAACTTCTATTTAGTTGGGAAGATGTGGTAAAAGATTCTGAAGAAGAAGCCATAAGGCTAAGACAGTATCAATATGATTCTAATTCTAAGCTGACCAATTATATTCGTATCGCAGATATATGGCATTCTGAATTTCCAGAGATGGAAGCCACAAAAAGCCCTTATAATTATAGAGGATTTTTAAAGGATGTTTTTTTTGAGAATTATAGCACGCTTTCTTATGCATTTGCTTATGAATACACCTTGGAATTAAACACGATTAAAAATCAAAATAAAGAGATCTTAATATTAATCAATGAAGACTTAAAAGATAATGATTAAGTTCTTCAGAAAAATACGATACAACCTCATGGAAGCAGGAAAAATGGGAAAATACTTTAAATATGCCATCGGCGAAATCCTTCTTGTGGTTATCGGTATTCTTATTGCTTTACAGATTAATAATTGGAACGAAGAGCGTAAAAAAAGTATTCAAGGAAAAGAATATATAATAGAGATATATAACGATTTAAACAGTGATTTAAACAGTTTAAATCGCATCCTTACAAAACTCGAAACCAATAAAATAACATCAAGACAAATTCTTGAAATCCTAGAAAGTGAAGATAAGTTTATAGCAGATTCAAGTTTATTTGTAAGCAATGTATTAAATACCAATTCCGTAATTGATGTACGCCGAAATGATCGCACTTGGGATGAACTAAGATCTTCTGGAAAAATTTCCATGATAGAAAATGATTCTTTAGATAAGCTATTGACTGAATTTTATGGATATTATGACAAACAAGTTTATCAATTCTCAGAAAATCCAGCCCAAACACGTAGTCAAAACAGAACAATTTCTGCTAGATGTAAGGACCTCTCTAGTATTAATAGATATTGGAAAGAGGGTGGAGATAAGAGCCATAATAAATCTTGGTTTACTTGTTTACTCAATAACCCAGAGGTCAAGATGAATGTTAACTCTATACATGTTTCCACATATTGGCAAATTCATCATTTTGAAAAGATTAAAATAGAAGCTCAGTTAATCATTGAGTATTTAGATAAAATAATAACCAATAAATGATTAAATTCTTCAGACATATTCGTAAATCGCTCCTCATGGAAAACAGGACAGAGCGTAAAGAAAATGTCTTGAAGACATTTTTAGTGAATGGGCCAGCTTGCAGCGTTGGCATTAAAAATTACAATCATGATTAAGTTTTTCAGAAAAATACGTTACGACCTCATGAATCAAAATAAGACTACCAAATATTTTAAATACGCTATTGGTGAAATTGTTCTTGTGGTTATCGGTATTCTCATTGCTCTTTCAATTAATAATTGGAATCAGCAAAGGCTAAACGTAAAAAAAGAATACCGTTTTCTTTTAGAAATTCAAGAAAATTTAAATGAAGACATTAAAAATATTAATGACATATTAACATTTAATAAAGCTAAATTAGAAGCTATTGATGCTGCATTTAACTTTATGTCACAAATGGGAGAAAATCCAAAGTTAGGGAAAGATTTTTCCAGTTTATTGCCAATAATCACTAATTACTCTTTGTTTTCATCAACAAAGGTGGCCTTTAATAATATCACTTCAACGGGGAACATTGATATTCTGAGATCCGACGAACTTAGAAAAAATATTTCAACCTATTATTCCAACCTCACTTTAAATGGTGTGCAAGATCAATTAAAAATAACCTCCCAAAATTTCCTTGGTCATGTCGCTCCTCTAATGATCAATAAAGAAATGATGGCATTTGTTACCAAACGAGAGTTTGATGTTATGCCTTTGGAAGATATTTCTGTTCATAAAGAACCTCTTGTATTGTCGGATTTATTTATTTTATTAAACAAAACCTTAGAACATAACAAATTACTAAATCAAACAATTCGAGATATTAAATTAATAATAAAAGCTATAGAAAACTATTTGGTTAAAAATTAGCGCACATCGATCTCTTTGCAAAAAGAATTTATTGATGTATTAAATCGTGAATTAGAAGTAGATTCTTAAATTTGGTAAATGAACATTCAAAACTACATAAACGGAAAATTTATGCCTCCCATCGCTAATGGGTGGTTAGATAATTACAATCCAGCAAATGGTGAAGTATATGGACAAATTCCAAATTCATCCAAAGAAGATGTTGAAAACGCCTATATCGCTGCAAAGTCAGCCTTTCCAACATGGTCACAAACTACGTTAGAAGAACGCAGTCGTGTCCTCATTAAAATTTCAGAATTACTTGAAGAAAATTTACAACAGTTTGCCGAAGCCGAAAGTTTAGATAATGGGAAACCCGTTTGGCTTGCCAAAGCCATCGACATTCCGAGAGCTGCGAGTAATTTTCGTTTTTTCGGAAATGCCATCACACAATTTGCTAGCGAAAGTCATGAGAGCATTGGTCATGATGCTATTAACTATACCCTTCGACAACCTATAGGTGTTGTGGGTTGTATTTCACCATGGAATTTACCACTTTACCTATTCACCTGGAAAATTGCACCAGCATTGGCAGCAGGAAATAGTGTGATTGCCAAACCAAGTGAAGTGACACCAATGACGGCGTTTTTATTGAGTGAAATTTGCCTTGAAGCTGGGCTACCTAAGGGCGTCTTGAACATTGTTCATGGTTTAGGCACTACAACAGGTCAAGCGATTGTCGAGCACCCAGATATTAAGGCCATTAGTTTTACTGGAGGCACTGCTACTGGAGCACATATTGCAAAAGTTGCGGCCCCTATGTTCAAGAAATTATCATTGGAACTTGGAGGTAAAAACCCAAATATCATTTTTGCTGATAGTGATTATGAAGATATGTTGGAGACAACCGTACGATCCTCTTTTGCAAATCAAGGCCAGATTTGTCTTTGCGGCAGTCGGATTTTTGTAGAAGTATCTATTTATGAAAAATTTAAAACCGATTTTGTAAAAAAAGTAAAAACACTTCGGGTTGGTCATCCCTCTGAAGAGAAAACCAAAATTGGCGCTTTAGCATCCAAATCACATTTAGAAAAAGTATTAAGTTATGTCGATATAGCAGAACAAGAAGGTGGGAAAATTTTATGCGGCGGAAAACGAATTGGTGTATTGGGCTATGAAAATGGCTATTATATGGAACCCACAGTTATAGAAGTTCCAAGTGATGAATGTCGTGTTAACCAAGAAGAAATTTTTGGACCAGTGGTCACTATAATGCCTTTTAATAATGAAGATGAAGTTTTACAGATGGCAAATAAAGTAAAATACGGTTTATCGGCGACCTTGTGGACAAATGACCTTAAACGCACCATGCGCATGAGCAACCAATTACAGGCGGGTATTATTTGGGTGAACACTTGGATGATGCGCGATTTACGCACGCCTTTTGGTGGTATTAAAGCTTCAGGTGTTGGTCGTGAAGGAGGCTTTGAAGCCTTGCGCTTTTTTACAGAAGCTAAAAATGTTTGTATTAAGTATTAGACATGAAGGAGATTCGGAAGGATATTTACTTTTCATCCCATAGCGACGATATGGACATGGATTTAATTTTTGAATTCATCCATAACAGCTATTGGGGAAAATCAAGAACGTATGAAGAACAAAAGAAAACCGTAGAAAACACCTTAAATTTTGAATTGTTTCACCACGGAAAACAAATTGCCTTTACAAGCGTCATGACAGATTTTGTGTTCTTTGCTTATATATTAGATGTGTTTGTAATTGATACCTATCAAGGAAAAGGCTTATCAAAAAAACTTATAACTAACATATTAAATTACGACGCCATAAAAAACGTAGACAAGTGGATATTGGCAACAAGCGATGCACATAGTTTATATAAAAAATTTGGTTTTGGAACGATCAAAAACCCATCTATGATAATGGAAAAAATGAGCGAACGCGCTAAAAAAAATATACGAATAATATGAATTTAGAATTAAATAACAAATACGCATTAGTGTGCGGAAGTACTGCAGGAATAGGGAAAGCAACAGCTATGGCGTTAGCGGCTGAGGGGGTTCAAGTAACTCTTGTGGCTAGAAACGAAGACAAACTAAAAGTAACTCTTTCTGAACTACCTCAACAACGATCACATGACTATATCGTTGCAGACTTCTCTAATCCCGAGGAATTAAAAAACAATGTGGCCACATATATATCAAATAACCACGGGTTTCACATCCTAGTAAATAATACTGGTGGTCCCAAAGGTGGTCCTGTATTTTCTGCAGGAATTGACGAGTTCGAAACTGCGTTTACACAACATTTAAAATGTAATCATGTACTGGCCCAAACTGTGGTGCCTTTTATGAAAAGTGAAGGCTATGGCCGCATTATCAATGTCATTTCTACTTCTGTAAAACAGCCTTTAGATGGTTTAGGAGTGAGCAATACCATTCGTGGAGCTGTTGCCAATTGGAGTAAAACTTTAGCCAATGAGCTTGGTCAATTTGGCATCACCGTAAACAACGTATTGCCAGGAGCCACTGGAACGGAGCGTTTAACTGAAATCATTAAAAACAAATCTGCCAAAACTGGAAATACTGAAGAAGACGCTGCTAATGCCATGAAAAATGCTGTTCCCGCTAAGCGTTTTGCTCAACCAGAAGAACTAGCTGATGCCATCACTTTTCTTGCAAGTGAACGGGCATCCTACATAAATGGTATAAATCTACCGGTAGATGGTGGACGCACAAAAAGCCTTTAAGAAAGCATGAAAAACATTTTCTCAATTGTATTTATACTTCATGCTTATTATGTAAACGCACAATATGCTGTTGAAAATTATTCAAACGCAAGTGTGGATCAATTGCAAAATATTGAGCAGGTTGCGGATTGGATACAGTTTCATAACCTAGAATATGTTTATCCTTTGTTAACCGAATCAGCGGGCACGGACAAAGCATATTTAAACATTGAATCGAGTTATATTTCTAAAGAATATGCCAGAGATAACATCGTTTCCAACAATCATACAAGCATTTCAGATGACCGCAATGTTATTTGGTATGAACGGAATTTTTATAAAAAAACAAACACAAAATTAAAACCTAGGTACCAAGTTTACATCACAATGGAATTTATTGATAATTCTTATAAGATTGTTGATCTTATGTTTGGTAAGAAGAAAAAAATAAACACCCATCAATATGACAAAAATTGACTGTCAAATTTGTAACTTTAGATCTTTCATTTAATAAAATTTAATGACATGAGTACATTATATCCTCCAATTAATTTTAAAGCTTGGATTGAAGAAAACAGACACCTCTTAAAACCACCTGTTGGAAATAAAGTAGTTTGGAAAGATGGTGATTTTATAATTATGGTTGTTGGTGGCCCTAATAGTAGAAAAGATTATCACTACAATGAAACACCTGAATTTTTCTATCAAGTTGAAGGTGATATCGTTTTAAAAGTTATTGATAAAGGAACGCCTAAAGACATACATATAAAAGAGGGGGACATATTTTTATTACCACCAAAAGTTCCGCATTCGCCTCAGCGTGGTGCCAATACAGTTGGCTTGGTCATTGAATACCCAAGAGAAAAAGGCGTGCAAGATGCCCTACTTTGGTTTTGTGAAAATTGTACCACCAAATTATATGAGGAAGATTTTACATTAGATAATATAGAAACTGATATGCCTGAAATATTTGATAAATATTATGGCGACACAGATAAAAGAACTTGCCCTAAGTGCAGTCAAATCATGCAACCTCCAAAAAAAATACAGCTAGAAAACTAATTTATGAAACGTAAACTTCGTATTAATGGTCACTCACATCTACTACCCTATCCGGAGGAAATTCCTCAGTTTATGCAGGACAAAGGCATTTTTTGGGTAGATAAAGACCGGAAATTTATGCTCCAAAAAGATTGGAATCGCCCAATCACAGATTCTAGTTTCTTTTTAAACGAGAAGTTAGCATGGATGGAACGTTTCAAGATTGATCATGCTGTTGTATTAAATTTGTCACAGCTTTATGGCAATGGCCTGCGTGTTGAAGAAATGAAACAAGCACTTCGTTTTCAAAATGATTTTAATGCCAAAGTACAAAGAGAAAACCCTAGCAAGTTTACTTGTGGATTTGTAGTTCATCCGGGGTTTGTGCGTGGTGCCTGTTGGGAAATTGAACGTTGTGTTGAAGAATTGGGTCTGCAATTATTATGCTTACCTACACATTACATGGATACTATAGGAACATGGCGTTGCATTTTTGATGAAGAAAATGAACCTATTTTTGAACTTGCAAATAAGTACAATCTGGCCGTAGAAATTCATCCTTATGATGGTGAGAAATTTATTAAACTAGAAAATACATCTTGGCGCTTCCATTTAATCTGGATGCTTGCACAATGTGCAGATGCCTATCATTTTTTAACACTTAATGGTTTTCAAGATAAATTTCCAAACATGAGAACTTGTTTTGCTCATGGCGGTCAATTGGCACAAATAAACCTGGGAAGGCGAATTCAAGGTTTTGATGGGCGACCAGATTTATTTGAAGGCAAAAGTCATCCTAGAAAAGCTGTTGGTCATAAAAATATCTTTTTTGACACCTTGGTTCATGATACCGGAGGTCTTGAACTATTAATAAGAAACCAGGGCTCAAAACAAGTCCTTATGGGGCTAGATGACCCTTATCCTTTGGGTGAAATGGAAAGTGAAAAGCAATCCTCATATCCTGGTAAAATTTTAGATTTGGCCATGGAACAAAATATTATCTCCGAATTAGAAAGAGATGGCATTTGGGAAGACAATGTAATTCAATGGCTTTGTGGTGATAATGAAGATTCAAAACAAAAGTTAGTAAATAGAATTTTAGGCTAATGAACTTTTTACCTGAAGCATTAGACGACTATGTTGTAACTCATAGTCAAGACGAGCCCATTTTATTACAGCAACTTAATAGGGAAACTTATCAAAAGATACTTCAACCACGCATGTTAAGTGGTCATTATCAAGGTCGATTACTTAGTATGCTATCAAAACTAATTCGTCCTCAATCCATATTAGAGATTGGCACCTATACGGGTTATTCAGCACTTTGTTTGGCGGAAGGTATGCAAAAAGAGGGTGAAATTCATACCATAGATATTAATGAAGAATTATTTGATTTTCAACGTAAATACTTTGATAAATCAGGATATGGAACTCAAATTCATCAATATTTAGGAAATGCCTTAGATATTATTCCTCAACTAAATAAATCCTTTGATTTAGTATTTATTGATGCTGATAAGAACAACTATTCAAATTACTTTCATTGTATAATTGACAAACTAAATGTCGGCGGAATTATATTATCAGACAACGTGCTTTGGAGTGGTAAAGTATTGGATACTGAATTTAAAAAAGAAGATACATCAACACCTGCCTTAATTGCTTACAATAAATTATTGAAAGATGATAAACGTGTAGAAACCCTTGTACTACCTATTAGAGATGGCTTAACTATAAGTAGAAAACTCTAATCATTTCAATGCTACGACATTTAGCTTACTGTAACAATTAAAAAATAAAGCGCTCATTAATTATAACAAACCAGCGCTTTTTATGAAAAATTCACTCCTCTCATTATTGACCCTAATCATTTTGTCTTGCAATAATCAAGAACCCTCTATAGACATAAAACAAGCTAAACCTGCCTTGAAACCGGCCTCCGAGTTTTATAATAAAGATCGCGCTCAAGTTTTACTTGTGGGTACTTTTCATTTTAATTACCCAGGTTTAGACGAGCTCAAAACTGAGGAGTCAGATAAAATAGATGTTCTTAAAGAACCAAAAAAAACAGAGGTCTCGGAACTTGTTGAATATATCAAAAAGTTTAATCCAACAAAAATTGCAATTGAAGCAAAACCGGGCTATGGTTGGAACAAAAAACTGAAGGATTATAAACTCGGTAACTATAGAAATGAACGCGACGAACGTTATCAACTCGCCATGCGAATAGCCAATGACCTTAGTATCGATACACTCTATACGGCAGACGCCACTGCCCTTAGTGATGATATATTTAATAGAGATTCACTTTATTACCAATCATTAACAAATAATATTGATTGGGAATTTGAAGATCCATATTGGGAGAAAGCAAAAACATACTTTGATTATAGAGAGAAACAAATGAAAAATACGCCAATTCTAGATGTCATAAAAAACATGAATACCAGAGAAGGTCATAATACTAATTTTGGGTTATATCTAACGGGTTCATTTGCAACAGGTGGCTCGCAAGGTGCAGACAATTTCTCTATGTGGTGGTATAATAGAAACGCACGTATTTTTGCTAATATTGTAAACATTACCAAAAGTACCGAAGATCGTATTTTAGTGATCTTTGGAAATGGTCACGCCTCAATACTAAGACAGTTCTTTGAAGCGTCTCCTCAATATGATTTTATAGAATTTGATAGTTTATAAGTAACGGAAAGTATTAGAATTTTCGTTTTACAGACCCTGTAAAATCTTCTAATCCGTCTTTTACACTTTTAATTTCCTCATTGATACTACTGGTAACGTCGGTATCTAAACCATGTTTATCTGCCGTCTTAGATATTTCGTACTTAATATCATTGGTAGCATCTTTAAGAGTACGCATCCCTTTACCTAAACCCCTAGCAATCTCTGGGATTTTATCAGCACCAAAAACCATAACAACAATAAATAGCACTAAGGCTATTTCTGCTCCACTAATAAATAAAAATGTTCCTTGCTGTATCACGTTACAAATATAGTAACTAAGTTTAATAAGTATAAAAAAACCAACTTAAAAGTTGGTTTTTTTATACTTATATTTTAATTCTGAATTAATCTTTCTTTTTAAATTGCTCAAACTTACTTTGTTCAAAGACTTTAGGCCAAGCATTATTTGAAGTATCAATATCTGCTGTTTCTAAATCTGGGTCAATAGTAATACTTACTATTTCTTTATCAGTAGCGATAGCTTTACTCACTTCATTATCGTTATGCCTCCAAATTTGTGCTGGATAAGTTATGCGTTCTTTTGTTCCATCTGCATAAGCATACTCCACAATAATAGGCATTACAAGCCCTCCTGGCTTTTCAAAAGTTACGTTATAAAAATACTTTGGTACTTCAATATTTTTACGCTCTTCTTCAGTAAAATTATCCATGATGTACGCTTTCAATGGTGTAGAATTTTCAAGAGCATCTTCATTTTTCATATCCGCAGTATACTCATCACTACCTTCTTCAACCATATACACATAAGACAACTCACTTACATCTTGATTTCTTCCTTTAGCGATTTTTTTCGCATCCTCATTAGGCTTTGCACTTACATGCATTCGCTTTACATCTTTAAGTCCAATATCAACCCAGTCTGTAGAATAAAACCAGCCTCTCCAAAACCAATCTAAGTCCATTGCAGACGCATCTTCCATCGTTCTGAAAAAATCTTCTGGTGTTGGGTGTTTAAACATCCATCGTCTTGCATACTCTTTAAAGGAATAATCAAACAGCTCCTTGCCCATTATTGTTTCTCTTAATATATTCAATGCAGTAGCCGGCTTACCATAAGCGTTGTTTCCAAACTGATAGGTGTTTAATCCTTTACTCATAATTGGTGCAATGAAATCTTGATCCCCAGACATGTAAGGCACTATATTTTTTGCTGGTCCTCGTCTAGAAGGAAATTCTGTATGTCCCGCTGATAAAGCTCCTGGGTATTTTGTTCCAAAATCTTTTTGAGCTACATATTGAACAAAAGTATTTAATCCTTCATCCATCCATGTCCATTGACGCTCATCACTATTTACAATCATTGGGAAGTAGTTATGTCCTACTTCATGGATAATGACCCCCATCATGCCATACTTTACTCGATCAGAAGTTACACCATTTTTATCTGGTCTTCCAAAGTTATAGCAAATCATTGGATATTCCATTCCCATAGGTGCACTAGCAGAAATAGCTTTGTGGTATGGATAATCAAACGTCATTCTTGAATAAGAAATCAAGGTACTCGCCACCGTTTTAGTTGACCAATTTCCCCAAAGTGGATTGGCTTCTTTAGGATATAATGACACGGCCATAACATCTTTATCACCAATTTTTACCGCCATCATATCCCAAAGGAATTTTCTTGACGTTGCAAAGCCAAAATCTCTTACGTTTTCAGCATATAACTTCCATGTCCTCTCTTCAGTACTTTTTGACTTTTCAATAACTTCAGCCTCATCTTGAGTCACAATCATTACAGGTTCGTCATAACTCTTTTTTGCTTCATTATAACGATCAAGCATTTTTTTAGTAAATACTTCATTTCTATTGGTTAGTTTTCCTGTACCATCTAATATATGATCTGCAGGAACCGTAATATTTACTTCAAAATTTCCAAAAGGTAAAGCAAATTCATCTCGGCCAAAAAACTGTGCGTTTTGCCAACCTTCAACATCATTATAAACAGCCATCCTAGGATAAAACTGTGCCATAACATAAATGCGGTTATCGTTCTCTTCAAAATACTCAAATCCCGAACGCCCTCCATCTTTCACATGGTTATTAATGTTATACCACCATTTGATATCAAATGAAAATTGATCACCGGTGTTCATTGGTTTTGGCAACTCGATACGCATCATTGTTCCATTTATCATATGAGGCAAATCCTTCCCTTTAGAATCTTGAACAAGTTCTATATGGAATCCACCGTCAAAGGCATCTTCCAAATAACGTGATGTAAAGCCCGATGCGCTTTGAACAGAAGCAATTTTTCCACTTTCTATAAGTGGTGTTTTAGATTCTCGAGATCGCATATTTTGATCAAGCTGAATCCATAGGTATTTTAATTCATCAGGAGAATTGTTTGTATATGTTACTGTTTCATAACCAGACAACTTAGCATTGACATCATCTAAGGTTAAATCCATTTTATAATCCGCTTGTTGCTGATAATAACCTGGTCCAGGAGCTCCCGACCCTGTTCTAAACATATTAGGAGTAGCGAATTCATCATATAACTCCTTGAATTTATTTTCATTGTTGTGGCCAGGTTTGCGCGTTGGCTGTTCGCTTTCTTGAGCAAATAATCCAGTACACACAAATAGTAGCGATAGACTGAATAGTTTAATGTTCTTCATTATTGATTGGTTTTTTAATTTTAATTATTGGTCTTATTAAGGTCTTTTTATTGGTATAAAAATGTTCTATTATCATTTTGACGGGTTAATATAAAACTCTTGTGCTGTCCGTTTATTTTAGTCTTTATGATATTCTCTTGTTCTTTAAATACATCAAACAAAAGTTGATTTTTTATCTCAAACTCATCAATACTGTTTACATTCAAAATTTCAAAATAACAATACATGATATCATTTTCATATTCTTTCCCTAAAAAGGTGAATTCACGCATTTCTCCATTAATTTTAAGCTGAATTTTTTGTTTTATATATTTGGTAATATACATATCTATCTGAGCTTCATCATCCAATACGTTAAGCGTTATGTTTTCTTCATAACGTTCTCGCAATAGTTTTTCTAAATCATCAGTAAAAATTCGAGCCGTAATTTGAACTGCTTTTTGATCTTGAATAAAATCGATTTGGGTAATACTCACATAAAATTTATGAGCAGGTGTAAAGGATAAAAAAACGAAAAACAACAAGAAAGCGTGGCGTTTTATCAGTTTCATAAATCAAACAATTAGGCTTTGAAAGCGGTAAAAATATGTAATTTTAGAGATATTAACTCTATAAAAAAGTTAATCTTTTGTTAGGGTACTGTTCTTTTTATAACCTATTATTTTCTCTTTTAGAAATTCAAATATTTCAAGGTCGCTTTTGTCTTTGCAACGTGCTTCAAAATACTCATCTTCTGAGCAATAGTAAAAAAACTCCATTCTTAAGGATTCGTTCAAAGGATAGGTACTAAAGAGGTCGTCAGAAAACTGAGCTTTCATCTGGTACATTAAAACATCATTAGATTCTAACCTTACACGTGCTTTCAACATTTTGGTTCGTCCAGTAATAGCATTCATGAGTTTATGAAAATTTACGGCCATCCCGAATCCAACATAAGGTATCATTTTTCCAGCATCAGCTTCATAAAGTCTTCGTTCATTTTGTGTTTTAGGTTTCCCTTTATAACCGGGAATTCCAACGTCATAGAAGTCAATAGGCTTATTTATTTCCGTATTTTGAACGTCCATATTTAAATTCCCAGAAAGCACTTTACCTACTATCACCTCATCCAAAACATTGACTTGATCTTCAAGTTGAACGATCATTTTTTGTTCTAAAATTGTTTCCGGTGTAATTTTAAAAGCCAAGATTTTATACTTGATGGAAGAAAAAACTAGCGTATCATTTATTTTAGCTAAAATTGAAAAATCGCCTTGGGTTCCAGTAGTTGCAAATGTGTTTGATGATTTATTAATAACATGAATACCATCAACATCGCCACTAGCCAAAACCAACCCTGTTATGGTCACAGGTTTATCTTGTGCACATAATGTACTTGTGAAAAATATTAATACAAGAATTCTTAATATTTTAATCACGTTTTTGTTTATGAAAAGCTTTACTCTGTGCAATGAGATAATCCAAAAATTCTAGTTCTCTACCTTCATCCAACAAAGATTTATCCATACCGCTGTCTTCTACAAAATAGATAAATTCGTAGATGTCATCTTTTGGAATATTAAGACGTTCTAACAAATATTGTGTCGGATATTTATCCGTAATATCAGCTTCAGTAACTTTGGTATTCTTATCCTTTTTGTTTTTTGTATTAAAGATTGGTTTCAATAACATACCTACAACTTTAACAATATCTGTGCCGTTATAAAGTCTTGTATCCGTCATTGCTGTGTTTTTGGCTGCGGTTTTATAATCGGCCGAAAACTCAAATTCATCCATATTTTCCATACCAAAATACAAGGCATCCATATCTGGGCTAAACGTATTTGTGTTGGACACATCCGTTTGTAAATCACCAGTAAGGCCATATGGTAAAATAAAAACTTCCGGAAGCTTGTTAACGTGTTCAACTAAAAACACAGTCATAATCCTAGATTCAAGAATTTCTTCATTAACGACAACCGTGAATTTTTTAAACTGTAGTGCAGATATTTCAATTCTATCATTTAAAGCAACTTTCAATGAAAATTTCCCTCTTTGATCGGTGATAGTACCTTCATTAGTTGATGAATTAAACACGGTAACATCGCTTAGATCAGGACTGTTTACTATGATTTGTCCAGAAATATCTAATCGTGCTTTCTCTTGAGCATATAATAATGAAGTACTTAAAACGGTGCAAAGAATAATTATGTATTTGATTTTCATTTAGTGCTATTTTATGTGTTTTGTTTTTCTATTAATTTTCTGCAAATTAAATAAATAAGATGATATCAAAGGACTTAATGCTCATAATATACGTATAAAGAAAAATTTTATTTTTCCTAATTAAATGTAAACATAAATTAAACTTTTGTTAAAGCCTGCATTTACCTAAATTTACAAAAATTGAATGAAATTTAGTGCTATACCTGTCAATATTTACAAAATGAAACAAATTATTATTGCAAGTACGTCAACCGTTCATGGCAGCGGGTATCTAGAGTATTTACTACCTCAAATCGAGTATCTCTTCTCAAAATCATCTACAATTTTATTTGTTCCCTATGCAAGACCTGGAGGAATTTCGCATGAGGCGTATACCAACACTGCAAAAAAGGCATTTTCAAAAATCGGTAAATCGGTAAAAGGTATTCATGAATATAATCACCCCATTGATGCCATAAAAAACGCCGAAGGTATTTTTGTTGGTGGTGGTAATTCTTTTTTACTGGTAAAACAACTGTATAAATATAATTTACTTTTAGCTATAAAGAATAGTTTGTCAATAGGTGTGCCCTATCTTGGAACAAGTGCAGGGAGTAATATTTGTGGTCTAAGTATAGGAACAACAAATGACATGCCTATAGTGTATCCTCCTAGTTTTAATGCGTTAGGTATTTTGCCTTTTAATATTAACCCACATTACATAGATCCCGAACCATCAAGTAAGCACATGGGTGAAACTCGCGAAACTAGAATTAAGGAGTTTCATAAATTCAATACACTTCCCGTTATAGGTCTACGAGAAGGCAGTTATTTATATATTAATGATGAAAAAATTATTCTAAAAGGAGATCTTTCTGCACGCATATTCAAACATGACCTGACCCCTTATGAAATTGAAAGTGGTTCTGACTTATCCGATTTGAATTAAAACTAACAGCTATGAACACTATTAGATTTTATAGACATAACGCGATAGAGTTTAACTGCCCACAATTTTATTGACCTAAATTCTTAAAAAAAATAAGTTTAGGGTATAAAAAAACCTCATCAATTAAGACAAGGTTTTGAGCGAGAGACCGGGTTCGAACCGGCGACATTCAGCTTGGAAGGCTGACGCTCTACCAACTGAGCTACTCTCGCAATTCCGAGGCAAATATATAAAAAGAACCCTTTAAACAAAATTTATTTGGCAGGTTTAAATTGGTGTTTTTTTATCCTATCAAGCATTAATAATGAAAGGCATACCAACACAGCATCTAATTCTTTTTAAAGAGGTAAAGGTCAGGTTCTAAAAATAGATAGCAGATCAAATCAATTTTGAAAAATGTTAAGCAAACCCTCATTTATCCCAAGGGATTGTAAGCATAAAAGCAGTCATTTTTTATAAGTAACACTATTTATGATGTCATCTTAGTCCGGTGTAAATTCCTTTAACATTCAAACCAAATTCTTCAAGATTGTTTTTTATCTTTGACTCTTAACTTACACTGATGGAAAAAAAAGTAATACTAATGATACTTGACGGTTGGGGGATGTCTCCAGATCCTTCAGTTTCAGCAATAGATAATGCCCAAACACCTTATATTGACGCCCTTTATAATCAGTACCCACACGCCGCTTTAAGAACCGACGGCCTGCATGTAGGTTTACCCGAGGGCCAAATGGGTAATAGTGAAGTTGGACACATGAATCTTGGTGCCGGACGTATCGTTTATCAAGATTTGGTAAAAATAAATCTCGCGGTAAAAAATAAAACTTTAAACAGCGAGCAAGTTTTGGTAGATGCTTTTAGTTATGCTAAAACTAATAATAAAAATGTTCATTTTTTAGGCCTGCTAAGTGATGGTGGTGTACATTCTCATATTAATCATTTAAAAGGTTTAATTGAAGCTGCCTCTGATTCCGGTGTTGAACATGCCTTTGTGCATGCGTTCACAGATGGTCGTGACGTGGATCCTAAATCTGGATTTGGATTTATCACCGAATTAGAAACCTATCTTGAAAATTATTCAAACACGCAAATAGCTTCAGTTACAGGGCGATACTACGCCATGGATAGAGACAAACGCTGGGAACGTGTTAAAATAGCTTATGATGCGCTGGTTAACGGTACTGGCGATTTATCGCAAAATATATTAAAATCACTTCAACGGAGTTATGATAATGATGTTACCGATGAATTTATTAAACCAATCCTTAAAGTTAACAATGAAAATCAACCCGTGGCAACAATCAAAGAAGGCGATGTAGTTGTCTTTTTTAATTTTAGAACTGATCGGGGACGTCAACTCACACAAGCTTTAACACAAGAAGATTTTCATGAACAAAACATGCACAAGTTAAAGCTTCATTATGTAACACTAACGAATTATGACGATTCTTTTATTGGCAATCATGTTATATTTAATAAGGAAAATCTTAGTGACACTTTAGGTGAAGTTTTAGAAAAGCACAATAAGAAACAAATAAGAATAGCAGAAACAGAAAAATATCCGCACGTTACATTCTTCTTTTCTGGAGGTAGAGAAAAGCCTTTCAATGGTGAAACGCGCATCTTAAGAAATTCACCAAAAGTGGCAACCTATGATTTAAAACCTGAAATGAGTGCCTATGAATTAAAAGATGCGCTTATTCCTGAACTTGACAAAGGTGAAGTAGATTTTGTATGTCTTAATTTTGCCAACGGAGATATGGTTGGCCATACAGGTGTTATGAAAGCCGCTATACAGGCATGTGAAGCTGTAGATATTTGCGTGAAAGAGGTCATAAATGCGGCCTTAAAAAACAATTACACCACCTTATTGATTGCCGATCATGGCAATTGTGAAACTATGATTAATCCAGATGGCACGCCAAACACGGCACATACAACCAACCCTGTACCAATTATATTAATTGACAATGAATTAAAACAAATCAACGATGGGGTTTTGGGTGATCTTGCACCTACCATTTTGAAGCTTATTGGAATTGAAAAGCCTCAAGCGATGACTCAAAATTCATTAATTTAAATTAACTTTCGCCAAACAATGAATATTTATAACAAACTTACTATCGCTGTTGATTTTGACGGAACCATCGTGGAAGATGGGTATCCTAAAATAGGCAAACCGCGTATATTTGCTTTTGAAACGCTCAAAAAATTACAAGAAGAAGGGCATCGCCTTATTTTATGGACCTACAGAAATGGTGCTAAATTGGATGAAGCAGTAGCCTTTTGCAAAAAAAACGATATTGAATTTTATGCAGTCAATAAAAGTTTCCCTGAAGAACAATTTGATCATTCCAAGAGCCGAAAAATTCATGCAGATTTGTTCATTGATGATAGAAACATCGGTGGTGTTTTAGGTTGGGGTGAAGTATACCAAATGCTCACCAATGCTAAACCTTATGCACAAACCCATTCAAAAAAGAAAGGGTTTTTCTCTTTTCTAAAACGCTAACATTACCCCTTAATCATTTCAAAATACTGCTTATCAATAGTTTCTCTATGATCGGGATGAGCAATATTCACTAATGCCTTAACACGATCTTTTATAGTTTTTCCATAGAGATTGGCGATACCGTATTCGGTAACAACATAATGCACATGAGATCTTGTAGTTACGACTCCGGCACCTGGTTTTAAACTCGGTACAATCCTACTAATACCAGATTTAGTAGCAGAGGGTAATGCTATTATGGCCTTACCGCCTTCACTTAAAGATGCCCCTCTAATAAAATCCATTTGACCTCCTACGCCAGAATACATTTGACCTCCTATAGAATCTGCGCAAACTTGTCCCGTAACATCAACTTCTATAGCGGAGTTAATAGCAACCATTTTAGGGTTTTGCTTTATAATATCTACATTGTTAGTATAGTTTGAGGCACGCATTTCTATATACGGATTATCATCAACATAATCATATAAACGTTGCGAACCCATTAAAAAAGTAGATAATGCTCGACCTCTATTGACACCCTTATAATTACCGGTAATTACATCATTAAGAATCAAATCAATTACACCATCGGAAAACATTTCAGTATGTAATCCTAAATCTTTATGATTGGTCAAACGCATTAAAACCGCATTAGGAATATTACCAATTCCCATTTGCAACGTACTTCTATCTTCAATTAAACCTGCGACATGGATACCAATCTGAGTTTCAATTTCTGAAGGTTCTACCATATCATGCGCAGGCAATGACTCATTACACTCAACAAATGCATCAATTTCAGAAAAATGAATTATTCCGGCACCATGAGTTCTTGGCATTTGTTTATTCACTTGAGCAATCACAAAGTCAGCATTATCAATAGCTGCCAATGTAGCTTCAACAGATACACCAAGAGAACAATACCCATGTCTATCTGGAATAGAAACATGAATAAATGCCACTTGCAGATCAATAATATTTCGCTTAAAAAGCAAAGGCAGTTCACTCAAAAACACTGGTGTATATGACCCATTACCTGCTTTTAATGTATGCCTTACATTTTTGCCGATAAAAAAAGAATTGACATGAAAACTATCTTTATATTTTGGGTCGGCATAAGGTGCTTTCCCTTCCGTATGTAATTGGCAAATTTGAACATTACTCAATTCTTCATGACGCGCTGTTAATGCATCTATTAATACTTGGGGTGCCGCTGCCGCTGCTTGCAAATATATTTTATCATTTGATTTTATAATTTTAACTGCCTCTTCGGCACTTATAGCTTTATACATTTAGATTTATTTTTCGACAAAATTAATACAATTCTTTACCTAAAAACCTGCTTAATATCATGTTTCATAAAATAAGAAAACAATTTTAAATTTGAGTATCTTTGCCATTATTTTTGAGACATGATTGTAGTAAAAACAAGAGAAGAAATAGAATTAATGCGTGAAAGCGCATTAGTTGTTTCAAGGACTTTAGGAGAAATTGCTAGTATAGTAAAACCCGGAATTACCACATTGCAATTGGATAAAATTGCTGAAGAGTGCATTAGAGATCAAGGTGCAATACCTGGATTTTTAGGCTTGTATGATTTTCCAAACACACTCTGTATGAGTCCTAATGAACAGGTTGTACATGGCATTCCAAATAACACCCCTTTAGTAGAAGGCGATATTATTTCTATTGACTGTGGGGCTATTAAAAATGATTTTTATGGTGATCATGCTTATACTTTCCCCATAGGTGAAATTGCTCCAGAAACTCAAAAACTGCTTCAAATTACTAAAGAATCGCTATACGTAGGTATTCGTGAATTTAAACTCGGAAATCGTGTGGGTGATGTAGGGTATGCCATCCAAAAATATTGTGAAGATCAAGGTTACGGTGTCGTTCGTGAATTGGTAGGTCATGGTCTAGGTCGTAAGATGCATGAGGATCCAGAAATGCCCAATTACGGTAAACGTGGTCGTGGTAAAAAATTCATTGAAGGACAGGTTGTCGCTATTGAACCAATGATAAATTTAGGAACCCATCGCATCAAGCAACATCGTGATGGCTGGACAATTACAACGTTAGATAAAAAACCTTCTGCACATTTTGAGCATGACGTTGCTATCCTTGATGGCAAACCAGAATTACTCTCAACTTTTGCTTACATATATAAAGCACTTGGTATAGAAAGCAATGAGGAAGATGAATTTAGAAAAGAAGCATTTGTTCTTTAGTCATTCATAATTAGAAGAATAATTTCTGTGAAAAAAATTTTCAAATTCGTTCTCAACCTCATACCAAGGCCTATACTTATTAGGCTAAGTTATGTCGTAAGACCATTGCTGGCATTCTTTTTAAAAGGGCACACTTATACAGATCCTATTGATGGCAAATCATTTAGAAGTTTTTTACCATATGGTTATGGCAATCAACGTAATAATGTCTTATCCCCATCAACATTAAGTTTAGAACGCCATAGATTATTATGGTTGTATTTAAAAAGCGAAACTGATTTTTTTACCAAACCATTTAAGGTTCTTCACTTCGCTCCAGAACAATGTTTTTTAAAACGATTTAAAGACCTTAATAATCTAGACTATACAACTACAGATTTAGAATCTCCAATCGCAGATATTAAAGCAGATATTTGCAATCTTCCATTTAACGATAATAGCTACGATATTATTTTTTGTAATCATGTTCTAGAACATATTCCAGATGACACAAAAGCAATGCAAGAACTCTATCGCGTGCTTAAACCCGGTGGTATTGGTGTTTTTCAAATTCCTCAAGATTTGAATCGTGAAAAAACTTTTGAAGACGATTCAATCACAGATAAAAAAGAGCGTGCTAAAATATTTGGGCAATATGATCACGTCCGCATTTATGGCCGTGATTATTTTGATAAACTAAGGTCTATAGGTTTTAAAGTTGATGAAATGGATTATACCGCAACACTTTCAAGCCAAGAAATCACTAAATATTGCCTGGCTCAAGGCGAAATAATCCCTATTGTTTCCAAATAAAAAAAGCTGAACTAAAATAAATTTAGAACAACTTTTTTTTAAAGATTAATAGCTCCTTTATGACACTCCCTTTTTTTAAAAGTCACAATTAAATTTTAGTTTCCTGAAAAACCATTTAGTGCTAACGTTTCGAATTCTTTATTTTCATTTTCAAAAATAAAAAACACTTTAAGTTCAGGATGTGTTTTTAAAAACGTCGTAACCTTTTCAATACCCATAGCTTGAAATGCTGTTGCATAAGCATCGGCAGTCATACAATCTTCGGCAATTACAGAAACACTTAGTACATTCGTCTTACTAGGGTAACCATTTTTAGTATTAATGATATGAGTATACCTATTGCCACTACTATCAATTTTGAATTTTCTATATGTTCCAGAGGTTGCCATGGCTTCGTCTTCTAGTGTTATCACTTTCAAAATGTTTTGACCTCCTTCAAAATTTGGTTCATCAATGCCAACGGTCCAAAGTGAGTTTTTTTCAACATTAATGCCCTTGCAATGAATTTCACCACCAATTTCTACTAAAAAATTTTCGATGTCATGAGCTTTCAAAAAATTCGCAATAACATCAACACCATAACCTTTGGCAATGGCATTAAAATCTAAAAAAGTACTAGGATGTTTTTTAATTATATTCTGTTTTAGTAGGAACACCTTATCTAAACCTACAGATGCCATCAATTGTGTTATCTTAATAC
>JAGSHF010000169.1 GCA_023954685.1 Flavobacteriaceae bacterium
AAGAACCAGATAAAAAAGCGGCCGTTAAACAACGATTTGAATTATTGTTAATTAAAGAGCAATTAATTCTTAATAAGGGCCGAAAAGGCAAACGGCTTTTGAAAAAAATGGAAACCTCTGATATTGCGAAGTTGAACAATTCGCTTTATAATTTCCTAAATTACACTACTTTTAAATTATTGAAAGACGAAAAAAATGTGGCACTATGGGAACATAAAATTTCCAGTATTGATTTAAAAAAAGCCTCATTAATTATTAATATAAATAAGTAATTTTATTGGATTCAATTCTTAATTATTTCGAAACTATCCCATCATTACATCGCAGTTTGATTCTTGTTGGGGGCTTGACCTTTTTCTGGTTATTGGAAGGTGCATTTCCGTTGTTTAAGTTTAATTATAAAAAATGGAAACATGCTGGGCCTAACCTCTTTTTTACGCTTACCACTATTGTTGTTAATTTTGCGTTGGCATTTTTACTTTTAAATGCGGCAGATTTTGTAATGGCGAATAATATTGGAATATTAAACTGGTTACCAGAATTACCTTTGGTATTATATATTGTGATTGGTGTTTTACTCATGGATTTTTTCGGCGCTTATTTACCGCATTTTGTGGAACATAAAGTACAGCCACTATGGATGATTCACTTAGTTCATCATACAGATCATAACGTTGATACTACAACAGCTAACAGACATCATCCTTTAGAAAGTGTTATTAGATATTCGTTTACATTAATTGGTGTTTTTCTCATTGGAGCTCCAATGGGTATTGTCATGTTGTATCAATCAATGTCATTAATAGCAACGCAATTTAGCCATGCTAACATCAAATTACCACGTAAAGTAGATAAGGCATTGAGTTATATTTTGGTGTCACCAGACATGCATAAAGTTCATCATCATTATGTATTGCCGTACACAGACTCTAACTATGGTAATATCTTTTCTGTTTGGGATAGATTATTAGGCACTTATATGGAATTGGACAGAGACAAAATTATTTATGGAGTTGATGTTTTTCCAGACGAAGTAGAAAACAGTAAAATAATACCCCTATTAAAACAGCCCTTTCAAAAGTATCAAAAACCAACAATTAGACCAGAAACGGAGGCTTAATGTCAATCAAGAAACACGGTTTCAAGTTGTTTAATTAAATCTCGAATGGGCACCCCAGATAAATTGGTGAGTATTGCAATAACAATTTTTTCTTCAGGATATAAAAGTATAAAGGTGGTGGCGCCAATACCGCCACCAGAATGGCTATATTTTGGAGAGTCTATTGCCGTTTCGGAAACACCAAATCCAATGCCATAATTTGTGGTTTTACCCTCATCGTTTTTTTGAGAAGTAACTAACGCTTTTACCGAGGCTATTGACAAAATTTTTGGTGAAATAATTTCGTTACCAAATTTAACTAAATCTTCAGATGTTGAAATAAATCCTCCCCCAGCAACCTTATGCTCATTGCTTACTGTCGGGCCTATTACAATGGCATCTTTATGAGTTTTGTTATAAAATAAAGTACGGTTTGGCATATCTTGATCAGAAAGGCCAAGTGTTGTACTATTCATCTTTAAAGGTTCGAAAATTGCAGTGCGCATGTATTTATTAAACTCTGTTTTAGAGGCATTTTGAATGACAACACTTAGTAAATTCCAACCGTAAGTACTGTAACTATATTTGGTGCCAGGCTTGAATTTTAAAGGGGAATCTTTAAAGATGTCTAATCCTTCAACGATACTCATCTTTTTGTTGAGTATAAATTCTGATCCATTATAATGTCTGATTCCGGCAATATGCCCACCAACTTGACGCACTGTGAAATCGTATTTTTTCTTAGGGAAATCGGGGATATAAGTATAAATACTTTCATCTAAATCTAATAATCCATCATCCACTAATTTCGCCAGAGCTGCTGCTGTTAATGATTTGGAGATGCTTGCAATTCTAAATTGTGTGACGCTTGGATTTACTTTTGTTTTTTGCTCTATATTGGAATAACCAAATCCTTCAGACCAAATGATACTACCGTTTTGAGACATGGAAATTGAAAGCCCGGGAATCTTTTCACTATTTAAAAAATCAGCAGTGATCTGTTTAGCAGTTTCTATTTGACTTTTTGATATAGGCGTAGCAACAGCTTGAGTTTGTCCAATAATTACTGATTGAAAAACAGCAAAGCAAAGTATTGTGAAGAAGGTCCTGAATTTACGTTGTGTTGTCATTGAAAATATTTTAATAGTTTATCAATCGTAGATTAAATAGTTTTGTCGCATGATTTTAAATTTTTCAATACCCTCTTGCCAAGTCGCTTTAATTTTGGATTCAGTCATGCCAGCTTCAATTTGTTGTTGCAAGATTGCCGTTCCGGCGTGTGCTGTAAAGTTATCGGTGTCAAAAAATAAAGTTTTATCGGTCGCGTTTTGATACGCTTTTATAATCCATTTTAATGTCATTTCATTAGCGACAGTGGAATTACTCAAATCTTCACCAAAACATAATTTGTCTTTGTGTTTAGGGTATTTTGCCCCAAAATTTGATTGTGGGGTATAGGTAAATGTCATGGTATCATGATTGAGAAAAGGAGCTCCATATCTTTGAAATTGAAACTCAGTACCACGACCTGCATTAATTTTAGTGCCTTCAAACAAACCTAGACTGGGGTATAATTTTATTGATTGGTCATTTGGCAGGTTTGGTGAAGGTCTAATCGTTAAGCTGTAAGACATATCACGTGCGTAATTTTCGCAGGGAATAATTCTGATGTCGCATTGTATGCCATTTATCAGCCATTTTTCACCATTAATCATTTGTGCGTATTCGCCAATAGTCATGCCATGCACCAATGGAATTGTATGCATTCCTAAAAAACTTTGATGCTCTTTTTTTAAAGTTGGCCCATCAACGTATTGACCATTAGGATTTGGTCGATCTAAAACAATAAGTGCAATGTTATTTTCAGCACAGGCTTCCATGATATAATGCAATGTAGAAATGTAAGTGTAAAACCTTACACCAACATCTTGAATGTCAAAAACGACCACATCTAAACCGTCGAGTTGTTCTTTTGAAGGCTTTTTGTTTTTACCGTATAGAGAAATGATAGGTAAATTTGTTTTCACATCCACACCATCTTTAACAAATTCACCAGCATCAACAGTACCTCTAAAACCATGCTCTGGAGCAAACACTTTTTTTACATCAACATGCAATGCAACTAATGAATCTACCAGATGTGTGTAGTTATTATTTTGAGGATTTTGCGAAGTGTTATGTTCTTTAAAAATTACAGATGTTTGATTGGCAACAATACCAACCCGTTTCCCTTTTAATGAGTTCAGGTACATATGGGTTTGATTAGCACCTGGCTTAATGGATACCTTAGGATATGAGTCTTCTTGCTGTTGTACTTGTGCATTCTCCTGCCTATTTATAGTCAAAGTATCCTTTTTATTAGAATTACTTCCACATGAAATTAACCCAAAAACAAATAATAAAACTGTATTTTTGAAAATATTAAAACGCATATTATAACTTGAATTTCGAATACTTTATAGCCAAACGTATAATTGGCAGTAAAACGTATAAAAGTAGTGTTTCGGCTCCAATTATAAAAATAGGAATCACCGCAATTGCTATTGGCATTATTGTCATGCTTATTGCTGTGGCTACAGGTTTTGGTTTACAGCAAAAGATTAGAGACAAAGCTGTGGCCTTTAATGGGCATGTTACCATTTCAAATTTTGATAGTAACATTTCAGAAGAATCACAATCTCCCATATCTATCAATCAAGAATTTTATCCTGAATTTAGTGGGGTGGATGGTGTAAGGCATATTCAAGGTGTGGCCTCTAAATTTGGTGTGATAAGAACTGAAACCGATTTTGAAGGCATGGTGCTAAAAGGTGTTGGTACAGATTACGACTGGCATTATTTTCAAGAATTTATTATTGACGGAAGGCTGCCTCAGTTTGAAGAGGGTATGAGTAATGACGTTATAATTTCTCAATATTTAGCAGCACGTTTGCAGTTTGAAGTGGGTGATAGTTTTCAAATGTATTTTATGAAAGCGGATTCAAACAAGCCCCCTTTTATTAGAAAGTTTGATGTTGTTGGTATTTACAATTCGGGTTTTCAAGAATTGGATGAAACTTATTTTTTAGGTGACTTGAAACATATTCAGCGTATGAATAAATGGGAGCCGGATCAAATTGGGAATTTTGAAGTATTTATTGAAGATTATAACCAATTGGATGTCATTGGCGAAAGCATTTATAGAGATACACCGTCAACTTTAAACACACAAACGGTCAAACAAAAATATGCTTCAATCTTTGAATGGATTAATATATTTGATCAAAACACTTATGGCATTATTGGAATAATGATTATTGTTGCGGGAATTAATATGATAACGGCTTTATTAGTATTAATTCTTGAGCGCACCCAAATGATCGGCTTGTTCAAGGCTTTAGGGAGTAATAATTGGACCATAAGAAAGGTGTTTTTGTACAATGCTTCTTATCTTATTTTACTGGGCTTGTTTTGGGGGAATTTAATAGGACTCAGTTTATTATTTACTCAAAAATATTTTGGCTTATTTCAATTGAATCCTGAAGTGTATTATGTGACTCAGGCGCCAGTTTATATTAATTTAGGTTATATTCTTGCTTTAAATGCGGGTACATTTTTACTCTGTATGGTTATGCTTTTGGTGCCTTCCATTGTTATTACTAAAATTTCTCCGGTCAAAGCAATGCGTTATGAATAAATAAAAACATCCTTATTCTTTATACTTTCAACTTTTAACTACTTTTGCACGACGGTTACAATAACACTAAAAATATACGCGCTTTCGCGAGTTAATATGGAATACGCAGAAAATATATTAGGAACCATTGGGAATACACCATTGGTAAAACTGAATAAATTAGTTGAAGATTTACCATGTTTGGTACTGGCAAAATATGAAACTTTTAATCCGGGAAATTCTGTTAAGGATAGAATGGCACTTAAGATGATTGAAGATGCTGAAGCAGATGGACGCCTTAAGCCAGGAGGTACAATCATAGAAGGAACTTCTGGAAACACAGGTATGGGCTTGGCATTAGCAGCTATTGTAAAAGGTTATAAATGTATTTTTGTGCTTTCGGATAAACAATCTAAGGAGAAAATGGATATCCTGCGCGCTGTTGGTGCTGAGGTAAAAGTATGTCCAACAGACGTAGAGCCAGATGATCCAAGAAGTTATTATTCTGTATCTAAACGTTTGGGAGAAGAGACGCCAAATTCATGGTATGTCAACCAGTATGATAATCCGAGTAATGCTAAGGCACATTATGAAAGTACGGCTCCAGAAATATGGCAACAAACGGACGGGAAAGTAACTCATTTTGTTGTTGGTGTTGGTACAGGAGGCACCATTTCTGGTGTTGGAAAATACTTGAAAGAAAAAAATCCGAATGTAAAAGTTTGGGGTATTGATACTTACGGGTCTGTATTTAAAAAATACCACGAAACGGGGGAGTTTGATGAAAATGAAATCTATCCTTATGTTACCGAAGGAATTGGCGAAGATATCTTACCTGAAAATGTAGATTTTTCTATTATTGATGGTTTTACAAAAGTGACCGATAAGGACGCTGCAGTGTATACGCAATTGTTAGCAAAAGAAGAAGGTATGTTTTTAGGAAACTCAGCAGGTGCTGCTATAAAGGGCTTGTTGCAACTAAAAGAGCATTTTAATAAGGAAGATGTTGTCGTGGTTTTATTTCACGATCATGGTAGTCGTTATGTTGGTAAAATGTTTAATGACGCTTGGATGAAAAAAATGGGCTATTTAGATTAATATATTTCTGTTTATACAGAAAACTCATCTCATAAAAAAAAACAAGCATTTGCTTGTTTTTTTGCTTTAAAATAAGGCTATAATTATCACCTATTTTTCTAAATAATTTTAGCATTGATTATCGGTTGGTCTTAATGCATCACCAGATTCCTTGAAGCATAGTGTAACGGCTCATAGGAAGCTAAGAATACTTTATACTGTAGTGAAGAGCATTTTATTTTAGTTCTTTTACAGCTCTAAAAGCTTCTTCTATGGCGGACTGGATGTATGCAGAAGCTGCGGCATCACAATTAGCAATACTTATATTACCTAGTGGCAGTCTTGCTATTTCATGTGGCGCTTCACCTGATTTATATTTTTCATCCCAAAGATCAAGATAGCCATAAGAATATCCATGGGACCATCTATTTACGGTTATTGCCAAAATATCTTCTGACACATTAAACCCTGCGGGCCCCAATAACCCATCAAGGACTGTTCTTACTTCCCGTTCAAAATCTTCGAAACTCTTTTGAAAAAGCATCATTCTTGCTCCCTTAAGCTGATCGTGAATATGAACATCTCTTACCGGTGGTTCCATCATCCCCCAAAACATTAGAGGTACGGCTTCATCTTTGTCGTAATTAGGTTGGTAACCTGCTGTATTCACTCCCTTGGTCGTAAATACTTTGGCATGCATCCGCCCTGGGCAATAAGCGCCGCTAATGCCTAGTTTATCCAGTGCTTTGCTATTTTTAACGAGCACATTGGTTACAAGCATAGGATGTTTTACTTGATAGTGTTGTGCTTTTTTCTGAAGTGCAGGAAATTCAGGACAAATATGCGGTATAATAGAATGATAGCAAGCTAAAATACTATGTTTTGAATGTATACGTATGGTCTTTCCTTGTCTTACATAGGTTATGGCTACTTTATTGCGCTCATTTTTTACGTTAACCACTGTAGATGATAAACGAACTTTAACTGGGCCTTTTGATACATCAAGTTTTGAATAATCAAGCTTCGCTAAGGCTATAGTATTTGCATTTGCTCCAGGGCATATGTCAGGCAATAATGCACAAACTAAAAGGCGTGCGATGGTAGCATTACCATCGGGAAACATCGCTACTTTTTCAGATTCTTCACTGCCAACTACTTTTGAAGCAGAAGCGCCTAAACGATGACCTCCAGGAAGCCAAGC
>JAGSHF010000141.1 GCA_023954685.1 Flavobacteriaceae bacterium
TACCTGTTTATTGAAGATAATACTGCATCTGTTTACAAAATAAAAATTAACGATTATAAAAACAATGCCATTTGGCTTACCGTAAATATAAATGGAGAAGTAAAAGACTCCTTAAAGCCTAAGGAAATAAAAAAAACGGAATATTTTGTTTATGCTGATCAAGCTGCTACTTTAGAAGAAAATAATGTTTCTGTTCATATTTCTAAAAATACATTTTATGACAATTTATACTTAGATTTTAGTGTGATCAATGACACATTAAAATTAGGGGAGGATTTAATTCCTCTACAAAAAAATATGTCAATAAATTTTGATGTCAATAACTATAGAGAGGAAGACAAACGTCAACTTTTTATTGGTAGACTTGCTAATTATGGTGATAAAATTTATTACATTTCTACAGTAAAAAAAGGAGATAAACTTACATGCTGGACCAAAACATTAGGCACCTACACGTTAGGTTTAGATTCAGACCTGCCAACAATAAGACCAATAAATTTTAAAAAAAATCAATGGTTAAGCAAATACCGTTATTTAAAATTAAAAATTGATGATAAAACAACCGGCATAAAAAGTTATAGAGCTAGTATTAACGGTCAATGGATTTTAATGGAATATGACTATAAGAAAAAAACATTGATTTATGATTTTAATGACAAAATAGCAACCGATACTAAGAACATTTTAAAAATTATTGTAACAGATAATGTTGGAAATAGTTCTACATTTGAAACAATCTTTTACAGAAAATAAAATTAAGCACATTTGAATCGTTTTACTATTTTTTTATTGGCATTAATTTTCATTCCAATACTTTGTTTGGCACAAACAGCAACAGTAAAAGGTATCGTTCTTGATGGCTCAAATTTACCAATTGAAGATGTTAATATTTACGCTGGCACAAAAGGTACAACAACTAACATAAACGGTTTTTATTTACTTAAAATTCCATCAAATGAAAATATTACCTTAGAATTTACACATCTTAGTTACGAACGCGTTAGCGTTACATTCAACTTAAAAAATGGTGAAACAATTGAATTTAACCCCATACTAAAATCTGATATTGAGCAAATTGCAACTGTAATCATTAAAGGTAACGATCGAAAACGAGTTGAAGGCATTACTACAATTGATCCTGAACTTATTAGAACTATAAAAGGTGCTCAACCTGGAGTTGAGAACTTATTAAAAACCTTACCTGGTGTAAACATATCTAATGAATTAAGTACCCAATATTCTGTTCGTGGTGGTAATTTTGATGAAAATTTGGTGTATGTTAATGAAATTGAAGTTTATCGTCCCTTTTTAGTGCGTTCTGGTCAACAGGAAGGGTTGAGTTTTGTGAATACGGATATGACCCAAAATGTTGAATTTTCAGCAGGAGGATTTCAGGCAAAATATGGCGACAAACTATCATCTGTTTTAGACATCACCTATAGAAACCCAATTAAGTTTGGTGCAAGTGCAGATATAAGTTTATTAGGAGGAAGCATTTCTGCTGAAGGGGTTTCTAAAGACTCTAAGCTCTCTGGTATCATTGGTCTTCGTTATCGCGACAATAGTTTATTAGTTAATGCTAAAGAAACAGAAACAAACTATAATCCCAAATTCGCAGATGCACAGGCATATTTAACGTATAAGTTTACCGACAAATTTCATTTAAGTTTTTTAGGCAACGCATCTATTAATAAATATGATTTTGAACCTAAAACACGGCAAACTAATTTTGGAACTTTAGAAAATCCAACGGCACTATTGGTGTATTATCAAGGTCAGGAAAAAGATCAATACCAAACCTATTTTGGAGCGTTTAAAGGCACTTATTTTGCTAGTGATAACCTAACCTTAAAACTTATCGGTTCTACCTATCACACAACCGAAGAGGAGTATTATGATATTTTAGCCCAGTATAGATTGGGGGAAGTTAATAGTAATATTGGTGATGAAAATCTTGGTGAAGTAGAATTTTCAGAAGGAATTGGAGGACAACTTAGTCATGCTAGAAACGACTTAGATGCGCTAATAACAAACATTGAACATAAAGGAAATTTCAATATTGATGATAATGTAATTGAGTGGTCAATTAAGTATACTCATGAAGATATTATGGATCGTATTGTAGAATGGGAAGTTATTGATTCGGCGGGGTTTTCAATTAATCCACCTGATCTTGGCGGCTATAATCAGCAACCTTATGAACCCTACGAAGGCCCTTTAGTTCCTTTTCAAAACATAAGAGCAACGAACAAAACAAAGGTCGATAGGATTCAGGCCTTTGGGCAATGGAGCAAACGCAGCACCTTAGGGAAACATGAAGTTTTTTACAATGCTGGAGTTAGGTTACACAATTGGACCGTTAAAGGAGATAGCATTAAAAGTACTACACAAACCGTAATTAGTCCAAGAGCTCAGTTTGCAATAAAACCAGATTGGGAAAAAGATATGCTATTTAGAATAAGTGGAGGACTCTATTATCAACCTCCCTTTTATAGAGAACTTAGAAATAGTGAAGGTGCAGTAATTCCAGATGTAAAAGCACAAAAGTCTGTTCATATTGTTATCGGAAATGAATACGCCTTTGAAATGTGGGCAAGACCTTTTAAACTTATTTCTGAAGCCTATTACAAAAACATGAGTGATATCAATCCGTATACTGTTGAAAACGTACGTATTCGCTATGCTGCAGAAAACAATGCCACAGCCTATGCTTATGGACTAGATCTAAGATTAAATGGCGAATTTGTACCCGGAACAGAATCGTGGTTTAGTTTTGGTTACTTAAAAACCGAAGAAAACATTGATAATCGAGGAAATATTGCTCGCCCTACGGATCAGCGCCTCAAATTTGGTGTGTTATTTCAAGATTATGTGCCAAATATCCCTAGTTTAAAAATGTATTTAAACTTAGTATATAATACTGGAGTTCCAGGAGGATCACCTAGTTATGCTGATAAGTATGATTACCAAAATAGATTACCAGACTATAAACGTGTGGATTTAGGCATTTCTTATGTGTTTGTTGATGCCAAAAACCCAATTAGCACTGGATGGAAAAGCAAGTTCAAAGAGCTATCTCTTGGGATTGAAATATACAATATGTTTGATGTACAAAACTCCATCACCAATACGTGGGTAAGAGATGTCTACAGCAAGCGTCAATACGCTATTCCAAATTATTTAACGCCGAGAGTTTTTAATGTAAGGCTGAGTATGCGTTTTTAACTCTACTAGGTTTCAATTAAAGCTTTTAGGGTATCAATGACATAATCCACTTCATCTTTAGTATTGTATATACTAAACGAAAAGCGTAAAGAAGGCTTTTGTAATTGATCCAAAGAAAGGATTTCATTCAGTACATGTGAATTTTGTGAACTCCCACTCTGGCAAGCACTTCCTTTAGAACACGCAATACCCTTTAAATCCAACTGAAACATAAACATAGCTCCTTTATCAGCAGACAAAGGAAACCTAACATTTGTAGATGTATAGGTACTTTTATCCAAATCTCCTGAACAACCATTGAATTCAACTTTAGGAATAGCACCCTTAAGGCGGTCCATAAAATACAACTTAAGGTGTCTTACATAAGCACTTTCAACTTCTAGGTTATCATAAGCCAATTTAAAAGATTCTCCAAGCCCAACAATATTATGAACACTTTCAGTTCCTGCTCTAATACCACGCTCCTGCTCTCCTCCAAAAATCAATGGTTTTAACCCTGAATTCTTCCTTATAAATGCAAAGCCTACACCTTTTGGTCCATGAAATTTATGAGCGCTGGCGGCTAAAAAATCTATAGAAATATCCTTTAAATTCAAATTATAGTGTCCAACAGATTGCACCGTATCACTGTGGAATAAAGCTTTGTTAGATTTGCACAATAATGCAACGCGACTAATATCAAGTATATTACCAATTTCATTATTGATATGCATCAAGCTTACTAACGTTTTTTTGTCACCTTGTAAAAGCAGCTCTAAATGTTCGTAATCTATTTGACCATCGCCAGTTAAATTAACAAAATCGACTTCTAAATTATATTCAAGCTGTAATTGATCTAGAGTATGAAGAATAGCATGGTGTTCAATTTTTGAAGTAATAAATCGCCTTACTCCCAGATCACGTGCAGCGCTACGTAAAGCCAAATTATCAGCTTCAGTACCCCCAGATGTAAATACTATTTCACTTGCAGAAACATTCAAATACGAAGCAATGGAATTTCTAACTCCTTCAATCAATACTTTAGATGAACGCCCAAAACTATGTGTAGATGAAGCATTACCATAGCTATGTTTCATAACTTTAGCCATGGATTCAATAACCTCATCCCTAATGGGAGTTGTTGCAGCATTATCAAAATATATTGGAGTCATTACACTTGGATTAAAACACAAAAATACTTGAAATAAAATTATTATCAATATGATGCGTTATAAATTACAATTCCATTATTTTTGTCAAAAATTCAAAGCACATGCGACGTTTAGTTTTATTAATAATTTTTAATTGCCTAATATTCACTTCATGTGATGATGGTGATATTATAACCATAGAACTAGAATTTGATAAAGTATTAGAACTTTGCGGTGACCTCAATAGTGAGAACTATGTTGTTTATGATATTAGATTTGACCCAAACGAGTCTCTAACACTCCTTTTCCCTGGCTCAACTGCCAATGATGAGATATTTGATCCAGAAGAAAGTCCCTCCGAACAAATCATAATAATAAATGGCAGTTCAGTGCTTTTAAATTTAAGACGTTATAATGGTGATCCTTCTGGACTTATTTGTCAAGAAATACCAGATTCAAATGTTACTATCACGAGCGATCAAGCAGCTACAAGCGGTGAAGTTATTGCTTTAAGTACTTTTACTGATGATGACAACGATAGTATTGCGGCTATACTTGAGGACATAAATGGTAATGGAGATTTAGAAGATGATGATACCGATGGTGATGGCATACCAAATTATAGAGATGCAGATGATGATAATGATAATGTTTTAACTAAAAACGAAAACCCAGATGTTAACGGAGATGGCTTAATTGATGACGCACAAGATACCGATGAGAATGGAATTCCTGATTATTTAGACTCCGACGATGACGGTGATGGTACTGACACACGTTTTGAAGATGAAAATGACAACGGCAACCTATTTGATGATTATGCTTCCGGTGCAATTGATCCTCGATTTTTAGATGATCAAAATAATGATATTTTTATTTCAACGAATTTAAATCCAAATAATTTTGAACGAACTATTGTAGTTAAGTTTGATATTTACAATACGGATTTAGGCATTATTAACGCTGATTATATAGACTTTGGTACATTCACTAAAGTTTTACAAATAGAGGATTAGTTCATCCCCTTTTGAGTAACATAGACCTCTGTGGCACCAAGACCATATTTTTGATAATCTGCCTCATAAAACTTTAAATTTTCATAATGCTTAAAGAGGTATTCTAACTCAAGTTTAAGCACACCCTCACCAATGCCATGAATAAAAACGATGCGCTGAATACGTTTCTGCATTGCAAATTCTAATTGGCGTTTTGCAGTACTTAATTGATAAGTAAGAATATCATGTTTTGCCATTCCTCTTGAAGATGGCAACAATTTATGAATATGTAAATCAACTTCTAAAACAGGTTGATATCGTCCCTTTTTACTTTTTAAAACCTTATGCCTTGGCTTTTCACTTTCCTTATGTGACACAGCCTCGTCTAAATCTGATTTTGAAAATACATTAGATTTCAAAAAAGTATCTTCCATAATTACAAGCTCATTTTTTTGAAAATCCAGCTCAAAACCTGCCTCTGTTAAAATGGTAATAACTGTTTTACCAACTAAAACAATTTCACCAGTGATAGCCTCATCAACTACAGATACTTTTTGTCCTTTTGTAAAATCCATTTCAACTTATTCGTTATCCTCTTCTCTCGATTTACTCGGAATACCTTTAGACAATCTATATAAACCAATCATGAGTAGAAAAATGCCACCAATCAATATATAAACGTTTTGATTGTCTTCTGCCTGCGCATAAAGGGCAATCAATCCTCCAGTTAAAATAAATACGATATTTGTGAATCGATGCATATATTTATTCTTAAATTTCAAAATTACAATTAATGCACATATTTAGGCCCATAATTGCCATCAAAAGAAAAAATTATGTCAATAACCTTTATGAGTTTGCTACATTTGTATCTAAAGAATAAAACAAAATGTCTTCACCAGAAGATTACATGCTACCCTGTTTAAACAAAACTCTTTTTGGGATAGAATGTCTTGGTTGTGGAATACAACGTGCCACTTTGTTAATTTTACAAGGCGAGTTTATTGCTGCTTTTAAAATATATCCTGCAATTTACACTCTCATTGTTTTGTCATTATTTCTTATATTTAACCTGTTTAAAAAATTTAAATACGATACCAATATCAGAATGGGACTTATCGTTTTAAACGTAGCAATTATCATAGTAAGTTATATTATTAAAATAACCAAATAAGTATGTTAATAGAACAACGTCAATTACCCAATTCAACATTAATTTTAGTTTTTGGGATTTTATCAATAATCACCTGTTGTTGTTACGGGATAATAGGTTTACCTCTAGGTATTATAGCCATAGTCTTAGCCAATAAAGCAACTAAATTATATGCGGCAGATCCCGAAGTTTATCTGGGATGGAACAATGTGAAAACTGGTAAAATTTTAGCCATAATTGGTGTTGTACTTAACACCATATATTTAATTTGGGTCATTTATCTATATTCATCTATTGGCACTGAAGGTCTTCAAGAAATGCAAGAAGAGTTTATTAGAAACATCAACCAATAAACCCATAAAATGAACGAAATTAAACCACCAAGACCGAACAGCTATTTAGCTTTAGCAATAATTAGCACAATCCTATGCTGTTTACCCATAGGAATCGTAAGTATTGTTTATGCAACAAAAGTAAACAGCGCCTATGAAGATGGCAATTATGATGAGGCGAATAGAGCCTCTAATAATGCAAAAACATGGGGACTAGTCTCTATTGCGATTGCAGCTGTAGGCTGGATTCTTTATATGTTAATCTTTGGAATTGCTTTGTTTAGCGCAATGGCAAATGGCGGCGTTTAGAAATAAATTCGTCATAATATTTGCGGTGCTAGTCTTTTTAGGAATGCTAGTACTATATTTTTTATTCAATCCTGCCGAAACAATACTGTTTCCAAAGTGTCCATTTTACGCGAGTACCAATTTCTATTGTCCTGGATGTGGTAGCCAACGCGCAGTGCACCACATATTGAATGGAAATATTTTTTCAGGTCTTAGGCACAATTATCTTATTATTCTGCTATTTTTAGTGCTATTTTATGAAGCTTATATTTTCATCTCGAATAGTTTACTAAAAAAAAAAATGCCAAACTTGCTGCATAAATCCAAAGTCACATATAGTATTTTAATAGTAATTATCTCTTTTTGGATTCTTAGGAATATTAATATTTTTCCGTTTACAGAACTAGCACCATAAAAAAAAGCAGCTATCAAATTTCAATAGCCACTTTCTTATGAGTAATAATTAATATGTTATTCGAAAGTCTTTAAAGTCTCAATAATTATAGACACACAGTCTAACAGTTGGTCTTCAGTCATTACCAAAGGTGGTGCAAATCGAATGATATTCCCATGAGTTGGTTTCGCTAATAAACCGTTATCGCGCAACGCCATACAAATATTCCAAGCTGTTTCACTGTTCTCTTCATCATTAATCACTATCGCGTTCAACAAACCTTTACCTCGTACTAAATTCACGAGCTCGCTTGTGGTAATATATTTATCCAATTCACTTCTAAATAATTGTCCTAAACGGTATGCATTTTCAGCTAAACCTTCGTCTTGTACAACTTCTAAAGCCGCTATAGCAACAGCTGCAGCAACCGGGTTACCACCAAAAGTACTGCCGTGATTTCCTGGTTGAATAACATTCATAATACTATCATCTGCAAGCACTGCGGATACAGGATA
>JAGSHF010000151.1 GCA_023954685.1 Flavobacteriaceae bacterium
AAATTAGTTCTAAATATTTTCCCAAGTGTTGATACCGGTGTATGCTCGGCTTCTGTGAGAGCCTTCAATGCTTCGGCATCAAAAATAGAAAATACGAAAGTATTGTGCATCTCTAGAGATTTACCTTTCAGACAAGATCAATTTTGCGCTGCCGAAGGTTTAGAAAACGTCATTATGCTTTCTGATTTTAAAACAGGTGCTTTTGGTAAAGACTATGGTTTATTAATGACTAATGGCGCTTTTGATGGATTGCTATCACGATGCGTTATTATTTTAGACAAAGATGGCAGAGTCACTTATACCGAACAAGTTCCAGAAATTGGACAAGAGCCAGATTACGACACTGCTTTCCGTTCAATTCAATAGTAGGTCAATTTCAAGTGGTTAAAAAATATACATTTCTAGTCAATCGTATTAAAAGTATAGGATACGCGTTTAAAGGCGCTTATCTTTTAATCACGACGGAGGCGAGTTTAAAAGTGCAATTTGGTATTGGTGTTCTTATGACCATCGCTGGATTTTACTTTAACCTTTCTGCTACTGAATGGATGATTCAAATTTTAACAAGCGCTATTATTATGGCCTTAGAAGGCGTGAATACTGCCATTGAAGAAATTGCTGATTTCATTCATCCAGAATATCATAAGAAAATTGGACTGATAAAAGATTTTGCTGCCGGGGCTGTATTTATCTTTAGCATAGCAGCCATAATTGTAGGTTTCATCATTTATTATCCTAAGGTTTTTTAAAATACTATTACCTTAGGATAAACGTTAGTAATTTGTATTTTTGTTTCAGATTAAATTGTTTTAATGGCGAAAAAGAAAACCACTAAAAAACGTATTAAACCAAAGTTTAAAAAACCTAGTTTCACCTTATCTAATCAACAAAAATTAGTATTTGGCAGCTTACTAATCATCTTTGGTATTTCACTATTTGTTGCCTTCCTATCATTTCTATTTACAGGAACTGCTGACCAAAGTGTCATTTCTGAATTTACAAGTCGTGATGTTGAAGCTCAAAACTGGCTGAGTAAAAGCGGTGCATGGGTAAGTGACTTGTTTATTAATCGTGGTTTTGGTATTGCTTCGTTCATATTCGCTGGTTTAATTTTCTTATCTGGAATTTATGTGTTGCTCAACATCAGTAAAGGGCGTTTATGGCGTCATTGGTTTTGGGGGACATTAATTGTGATTTGGATTTCTATTACTCTTGGTTTTCTAGCGCATAAAAATACGATGCTTGGTGGCGTTGTAGGTTTTGAAATGAATGATTTACTCCAGGATTATGTGGGTAAAATTGGTGTCGGATTGATTCTGCTCTTAGCCTTCATCACCTATTTGGCTTTTCGTTTTAAACTCACTGCAGAACATATAGCATCGCTATTTAAATTGGCTAAAAAACAAATTAAAGATGATTTTGCTGAAGATGCAGCATCAAACAACAATGCACCTATTCCTGTTGATAATAATTTATCTGATGAAGCAGAGGCCTTCAAATCGGCTTTTGAAATCCCATTAGAAAACCCTGAACCAACAATAAAACAGCATTCCAAGCCAAAGCAAAAAGAAACCCCAATTGAAGCTAAGAGCTTAGAAATTGAGGTGCCTCCAAAAGAAGCACTTATAGAAGAAGCCTTAGAAGAAGAATTGAAGATTCAAGTGGAGAACGTTAAGGTAGAAAAATCTGAAACAGATAATCTTTCCGATAAATTGGTGGAAGATTTTGGACGTTTTGATCCTACTTTAGAATTGGGGAAATTTCAATTTCCAACACTGGATTTATTAAAGAAATATGATAGTGAAAGCATCACTATCAATCAGGAAGAGCTCGAAGAGAACAAAAACAAGATTGTTAATACCCTTAACAATTATAAGATTGGCATTTCTAGTATTAAGGCCACCATTGGCCCAACGGTGACTTTATATGAGATTGTACCTGAGGCAGGTGTGAGAATTTCTAAGATTAAGAATCTTGAAGATGACATTGCCTTATCACTTTCGGCATTGGGCATTAGGATTATTGCCCCAATCCCAGGAAAAGGTACTATAGGTATTGAAGTGCCTAATAAAAAATCAACAGTGGTTTCTATGCGCTCTGTGATAGCCTCACAAAAATTTCAGAAATCTGAGATGCAACTGCCTATTGCTTTAGGAAAAACCATTAGTAACGAAACGCTTGTTGTAGATCTCGCCAAGATGCCTCACCTGTTAATGGCTGGTGCTACTGGACAAGGTAAATCGGTAGGATTAAATGCCGTGTTAACATCGCTGCTTTATAAAAAGCATCCCGCTGAAGTTAAATTTGTTCTTGTAGATCCAAAAAAAGTAGAGCTCACCTTGTTTAATAAAATAGAGCGTCATTATTTGGCAAAATTACCAGATAGTGAAGAAGCTATCATTACAGACAATACTAAGGTTATTAATACATTAAACTCATTATGTATTGAAATGGACAACCGTTATGAAATGCTTAAAAATGCATTTTGTAGAAATATAGCTGAGTATAATGAAAAGTTTAAGGCCCGTAAGCTAAATCCTAACGACGGTCATAAGTTCTTGCCTTATATTGTACTTGTAGTTGATGAGTTTGCTGATTTGATCATGACGGCCGGTAAGGAAGTAGAAACGCCTATTGCCAGATTGGCGCAGTTGGCACGAGCCATCGGCATTCATTTAATCATTGCCACGCAGCGGCCTTCGGTAAATGTCATCACAGGATTAATTAAGGCCAATTTCCCTGCACGTATTGCTTTTAGAGTGACCAGTAAAATTGATTCCAGAACCATTTTAGACGGGTCTGGTGCAGATCAATTGATAGGTCGAGGTGATATGCTTTACACTCAAGGTAATGATTTAATCAGGATACAATGTGCCTTTGTTGACACGCCAGAGGTAGAGCGTATTACCGAGTTTATTGGCGGACAAAAAGCCTATCCTGATGCCCACCTATTACCGGAGTATGTTGGTGAGGAAAGTGGCACAAGTCTTGATAATAACATAGAAGATCGAGATAAACTATTTAGAGAAGCTGCAGAAGTTATTGTAACCGCACAACAAGGATCGGCGTCTTTATTACAGCGCAAGCTCAAACTAGGTTATAACAGAGCTGGTAGAATTATAGATCAACTAGAAGCGGCAGGCATTGTGGGTCCTTTTGAAGGCAGCAAAGCACGAATGGTTCTTATACCCGATTTAATTACATTAGAACAATTTTTACAAAATGAAGGCCATTAATGGGCTTAAAATAAAACAAATGAAACAACTACTATTCATATTCGTACTAACGCTAAGCACTTTTGGATTTTCTCAAAAAGAAGCAGAAGCCAAGACCTTACTTAATGAGGTAAGTTCAAAAGCAAAAGGCTATGATAATATAGCCATTGAATTTAAATACGTTCTAGAAAATACTGAAGAAAACATAAAACAAGAAACGCGTGGTGATGTGGTCATGCAAGGTGATAATTACGTGCTTAACATTCTTGGCATTACTAGGATTTTTAATGGTAAAACCTTGTATTCCATCAGCCCTGAGGATGAAGAAGTCACTATTTTTTCAGAAGATAACCAAGATGAAAATACCATCACACCAAGTAAAATGCTCTCTTTTTATGAAGAGGGCTATAATTACAATATGGATATCGTTCAAAATGTAAAAGGACGAAAAATCCAATATGTAAAATTAGTTCCCATAGATTCTAATTCAGAAATTAAACATGTACTGTTAGGTATTGATAATAAGACCAAACACATTTACAATCTTATAGAGACCAATACTAACGGTACAACCACTACCCTTACTGTTAATTCTTTTAAAACAAACGAGCCTTTATCAAAAAGCTTATTTACCTTTGACGCGAGCAAATACAAAGATTACTATATCAACAAAATAGATTAGTTATAAGCTTTTGAAAATACTCGATAGATATATCATTGTCAGCTATCTAAGAACTTTTTTTAGTGTATTTATCATTCTCATGCTCATTTTCGTTTTACAATCCATTTGGTTGTACATCTCAGAATTAGCTGGAAAAGAGTTGGAATTAGATATCATTGGAAAATTCTTGGTTTTTGTAACCCCGAGATTGGTGGTTCTCGTCCTTCCGTTAACCATACTACTGTCATCCATTATGGTTTTTGGTGGCTTTGCTGAGAATTATGAATTTGCCGCAATGAAATCCACAGGCATTTCATTACAACGTGCCATGCGCAGTTTAGGCGTCTTTATAGTAGGACTCGCTATTACACTCTTTTTCTTTGCCAACAATGTCATTCCTGCTGCAGAATTAAGCTTTCATAATTTAAGACGAAATATTGCTAAAGTTAAACCCGCCATGGCTATTGCAGAGGGCCAATTCAATCAAATTGGCTCCATAAACATTAAGGTTGATAAAAAAAGTGGTGAGCGCGGACAGTTTTTAGAAACCGTGGTCATTCACCAAAAAAAAGGGACGAATCCAGGCAACTATACGGTGATTATGGCAAAATCTGGAGAACTGGCCAGTAGTATAAATTCTGATGTGTTACAACTCATTCTTTATGATGGTAATTATTATGATGAAATACAGCCCAAGAAATTTGAAGAGCGTCAAAAACTACCACATGTAAAAAGCTGGTTCGAGAAATACACGCTAAACGTGGATCTTTCTCAAATCAATAATGTTGATTTTGAAGATGAAGATCACGGAACAAAGCACACCATGCTTACGGTAGGTGATTTAGATTATACCATTGATTCACTATTAGTTTCAAATGTTAAAGGGCATGATGATTTTGCAATAAACATGTATAATAGATCTACCGCTGCAACCTTAAGTAAAAACATTTCACCAGCAAGGGATGTGACATTTAAGGATGACGATTTTTTAAGTCTTTTCAATGACCAGTCAAAAGTACAGGTGCTTAATTTGGCTTTAAATTCGGTTAAAAGCACGCAACAAATTGTGACGGTGAAAGAGAAGAATTTTGAAAACGCCAAGAAAAATCTAAATGTGCATGTCATTTCATTAAATGAAAAATTTGCCATTCCTATCGCCTGTGTTATTTTATTTTTTATTGGTGCACCACTGGGTGCTTTAATACGTAAAGGCGGCTTAGGATTACCTATCCTTATTGCCACTGCCCTATTTCTTATTTATCATTTCATTGGCATATTTGCAAAAAATAGTGCCTCAGACGGGAGTTTAAATCCTGCCTTTGCCACTTGGCTTTCTACCTTAATCATGCTACCGCTAAGCATCTATTTAACCAATAGGGCCACCAAAGATTTACCGCTCTTTAATTTGGATGGTATTATTGATCCTCTTAAAAAGCTCTTTTACCGGCCTAGTCCACAAAATTTAGATCACAATTCGCTTTTGGAAGAAGGCTCAGAAGCTTATAAAAAGTTATTGGATGAAACCGACAAGCAGCTTATAAAAATAGTAAAGAACTACAGGCAGTATGGTTTAGATATTAGCCATAAAAATACGGCACTCGGTATTTTAGATTCACGTGGTATTACAGAACAAGAATTAAAGTTTGGTGGCAATCTCACCAATGAAAATTATGATAATGCGCTGCGGTTTAAAACGAGTTTTGAAGAGCATGGCAGCGTGACCATCTTTTTTTACATCATGACTTTATTAATGGTAGTTGGTGGCTTGGTATTAAGAAACAATGGCTTTGAAAGCACTGGTACGACACTCATTGTCATTGGCATTCCTTTTGCTATTTTATTTCTTGTGATGCTCATAAAAACCTTTGCTTTTCAATCCAGTTTTTACAAAGTATTAGAAAAGAATAATGCCGCTAATATTTTATTATTAATCCTTTTGGGCATCCCGGTATTCTTTGTTTACTTCATTATTTTTAAGACTAAAATCAAAGAAGATTTAAAACAAATTAGATAGAACTTAAAATAACCAATATCTTTGCGAAATGATTTTAGAACCTATGACTACGTATAAATCTTCCGAATTTAAATTAAACACCATACAAGAAGCCATTGCCGATATCAAGAATGGTAAAGTGATTATAGTGGTTGATGACGAAAATCGAGAAAATGAAGGTGATTTTGTTGCTGCTGCCGATATGGTATCGCCCGAAATGATAAATTTCATGGCCACTCATGGTCGCGGTTTAATTTGTACGCCCTTAACAGAAAACCGATGTAAAGAACTGGAGCTTAACATGATGGTTCATAATAACACGGACCCTATGGAAACGGCGTTTACCGTTTCTGTAGATCTTAGAGGAAATGGGGTGACTACGGGCATTTCAGCCAGTGATAGAGCCAAAACGGTAAAAGCTTTGATCGATCTAGATACAAAACCATTTGAATTGGGACGACCAGGACATATTTTTCCGTTGGTAGCAAGAGAAGGTGGTGTATTACGAAGAACAGGACATACCGAAGCTGCAATTGACTTTGCACGTTTAGCAGGTTTAGCACCCGCTGGTGTTATTGTTGAAATCATGAATGAAGATGGTACAATGGCCAGATTACCACAGCTTATTGATGTGGCTAAAAAGTTCGATTTAAAAATTGTTTCTATTGAAGATTTAGTGGCCTATCGCATGCAACACGACTCGTTAATAGAAAAGAAAGAGGATTTTAAAATTGAAACACGCTTTGGAAGCTTTAGATTAAGAGCCTACCAGCAAACCACTAATAGTCAAGTACATATAGCATTAACAAAAGGTCAATGGGATAATAATGAAGCGGTGTTAACTCGTGTAAATTCTACATTGGTAAACAATGATATATTAGGAACGCTCACCAATAATGCCGATAAAAAATTAGACGACATGTTTAAAGTGGTTGGCGATGAAGGCAAAGGGGCCATACTGTTCATCAACCAGCAAGCACAATCTATGAATTTATTAAGCAGATTGTCTGCCTTAAAAAATTCACAGAAACCACATACCATTGCCAAAGCACCAAACATTCAAATGGACGCTAAAGATTTTGGTATTGGCGCACAAATACTTCATGACTTAAATATTCATAAGTTGCGATTGATATCTAATAGCGAACAAACCAAACGTGTTGGTATGATTGGCTATGGCTTAGAAATCACAGAATATATAAAGTATTAAGGGTCTTAAGGCTTAGCCCGGGATTCTATCAAAAGTGATGGTTTCTCCACCGTCTGATATGATGAGCTCATTATCATCAATTGATATGATGACCGCATTAGCCGTATCGCCATCAAGCATAATTGTTAAATCCACATCATTGGTTAAGCTGTATGTGCCGTCTATCATCCCGAAAGATTCACAATTTGAGCCAGTAAGATCAGCAAACACCTCTATTTCAAGGTCGGTATTGTTTACAAAATTAAAGCTCGTTGTTTTTTCACAATCGCTTAAATCTTCGTCAGAGTTTGTCTCTTGATACCATATTCCAGCGATTAATAATTCTTGATTGGTTTTGCCTATATCGATGCCATCATCGTCGCTACTGCAACTTGCAAGACATAACAATAGTACTGATACTCCTAAAAGTTTTAATGTTTTCATAATAGATTTGGTTTTATTTGGACATCAATTATCTGTTATTATTTAAGATAATTTGAGGTAAATGTATCAAAACAAAACGACATGCAAAAATAAGGCATACTAAAATA
>JAGSHF010000074.1 GCA_023954685.1 Flavobacteriaceae bacterium
AAAATAGGGAGAGTAAAAAAAATCAATCATAATTATTTAATGATTCACTAGTATAGCATTAAAATATTGTCATTTCTCGGGTAATCCATAATTAATTGTTCAAATGCAAAAAAAGTTGATAAGAGGAGAATTCTTTAACATTAGAAATCAAATTCCAATATGATATTTCAAAAATAATTAATTATGGATTACCCGATATATTAACAAAATTTCTATAAATCATAACGTTTATAGAACTAATGAAAATACGGGATTGATAGTTATTTGCTATTTTAGTTTTCATAACAACTAATAAAGCATAAAAAATCTTTTAAAACAATTTAGTTTGTCCCTCATCATCTTTATCTAAATCAGAGTCCTCTTTTGTTTTAAGTTCTTGCCCCTGCAGAGTATCTCTTGACACTAAAGTTTCATCTACAACTTCAATTTCATCAGCATGAACTTCGTCAGGTGCTTCATATGATAAAGGTTCAAGTAAATTGACTTGGTTTATTTTCTCTTTAGTAAGTTGGTTTCCTAAGGCACTAATACCTTTAACTGCAATAAACTCTTCAAGATTAACATTTAAGTTTTCTTTACGATCTTTACCACGCTCCTTAGCAAAAACAATTTCGGCCATAGGTCTCCAATCTGTAGAAATAATTTCCAATTGCGTTTTAGGGTGATCAGAAATAAAGGCTTCATCCTTACCTTCATTTTCTACCAAAAATCGCTTGACATAATAACGCTCTTTCTCGCCATCAAAGTAAATTGCAGAAATTGGTTTTTTAGGAATCCATTTTTCCATAGCCACCATATCCGAGTCAAAACGTGCAGTAATTTCAGGAATTATTGTTTTTACAATCCCTGTTTGTGTTATAATTAATATGCGGTCTTCACCCCTAAATTCTCCTACCAATTCTCCACGCTCATCAACATTTAAACGTTGTACCGTGTCATCAAACCAAATCTTTCGAGGCTTTAATGTACTCACCCCTTTTTCTTTTAACTCAACCCGTTTCACTGTAAACTTGGTTACCAAATTTCCTTTAGACGCTCTACCCTTTATTAAAATATCTGCAAAATCAATATCCCATTTTAATTTTTTAATACTACCCGCTTGACGCAGCATGATAGATATTTTTTCTGCTTCTCCATTAACATTTGCCGAAAAATAGTGTACCAATGAGCCCTTATTACCATTTCCTAAATCATACTCCCTGTCCCTGGTAATCGAAGTAACTGCGAATCTCTTTATATATGAAGGGCCACTTTTACCATCCCGATAAACCATGTTATAGATAGTGCGCTTATCTTTTTTCTTAAATACAGCAACGTGAATTATATTTTTTCCAATAAAGGTCTTACTATCTACTTTAGTGACCATCATTTTACCGTCTTTAGTAAAAACGATTATATCATCAATATCGCTACAATCAACAACATATTCATCTCGTTTTAGAGAGGTGCCAATAAACCCTTCTTCTCTATTGACGTAAAGTTTAGTATTTCTAATCACTACTTTAGTAGCATCAACATCATCAAAGATTTTAATTTCGGTTTTACGCCCTCTATTTTCACCATATTCTTTCTTTAATCTTACAAAATAAGCAATAGCATAGGCAATTAAGTTTGCTAAGTGATGTTTTACTTCTGCAATTTGATCTTCGAGCGCATCTATCTTTTGCTGTGCTTTATCAATATCAAATTTTGAAATACGCTTAATCCTAATTTCTGTTAAACGTGTAATATCCTCTACAGTTATAACCCGCTTCAAATGTTTTATAAATGGCTGAAGCCCTTTATCAATAGCATTTATAACCCCCTCCCAAGTTTCCTCTTCTTCAATATCACGATAAATTCTATTTTCAATAAAAATACGTTCTAATGAAGCAAAATGCCATTGTTCTTCAAACTCTCTTAACTTAATTTCTAATTCACTTTTTAGCAATTCTACAGTGTAATCTGTAGAACGACGAAGCATTTCAGTAACGCCAATAAACAAAGGTTTGTTATCTTCAATAATACATCCTAAAGGCGAAATTGAAGTTTCGCAATTTGTAAATGCATAGAGTGCGTCAATCGTTTTATCCGGAGAAATCCCAGATGGTAAATGCACAAGAATTTCTACTTCCGCAGCGGTATTATCTTCAATCTTTTTAATCTTTATTTTTCCTTTATCATTTGCTTTTAAGATGGAATCTATTAATGATGATGTCGTCGTGGCAAAAGGTATCTCGGTTATAACCAATGTGTTTTTATTAAGCGGTGATATTCTAGCACGAACCCTCACCTTTCCACCTCTAAGGCCGTCATTATATCCTGAAAAATCAGCAATCCCTGCTGTAGGGAAATCTGGAACAATCGTAAACCTCTTACCATTCAAATGCTTAATTGAAGCATCAATAAGCTCAATAAAATTATGTGGTAGCACTTTTGTCGACAATCCTACGGCAATACCTTCTGCTCCTTGTGCCAATAATAATGGAAACATTACCGGAAGATTAACAGGTTCTTTACGTCTACCGTCATAAGAGGCTTGCCATTCTGTAATTTTTGGATTATAAACCACATCCAATGCAAACTTTGACAATCTTGCTTCTATATAACGCGAAGCAGCTGCGCGATCTCCTGTCAAGATATTTCCCCAATTCCCTTGAGTATCTATAAGCAAATCTTTCTGACCAATTTGCACCATAGCATCAGCAATACTAGCATCTCCGTGTGGATGATACTGCATGGTATGACCCACAATATTTGCAACCTTATTATACCGTCCATCATCCAAATCTTTCATAGAATGCATGATACGGCGCTGCACAGGCTTTAAACCATCTTCAATAGCAGGAACCGCACGTTCTAAAATCACATACGAAGCATAGTCCAAAAACCAATCCTTGAACATTCCTGTAACTTTTGTAATGGTTTCTTGATTATCGTTTGGTTGATTAATCAAATCATCATGTTCTTCTATCATGAATCTGTTTGTTTTAGACTTCGGTTTTCTTTAATAATTTTACTGAGGGATTGTCTAATGTACTTTCGCTTTTTCTTATTTACCAAAGTAATATTGAATACATTTTTATGCTTATGCCCTCTTTTACTTGTGGTATAAACAATCAATTCTCTGAAAATAAAATAGTTACTAAATCGATATCCTACCAGTTGATGTTTTTCAAATTCTAATTTCTTTTCTCTATAATTAAAATGATCCGAAAGTAACAAGCCTTTATTTATTACAACGACTTGCATTCCATCACTGTCATATTCGAAGTATTTTGAAATAAAATGCACAAACAAAAACATTAGCACAAATCCTGAAGAAATAATAACAAAAGTCCAAATAGGATTATCAGTTACATCGGCGAATACGCTAAAAAGTGTAGCCATAAGTATAGCGAGTACAATAAGAATAAAGTACGTTGAAATGATTACGTTTTTAACCTTGCTATTATTAGTCCGCATTTAAATCTTCTACTAAATCTAATTCTACTTTTAAGTTGTTGATGATAAACTCCTGCCTATTTGGTGTGTTTTTACCCATATAAAATGTGAGCAACTCATCAATAGACATATCTTTATCTAGCATCACAGGATCTAAGCGGATATCTTCGCCAATAAAATATTTAAATTCATCTGGCGATATTTCTCCAAGCCCCTTAAATCTTGTAATTTCAGGCTTTGGTTTTAATTTTTGCACAGCATTACGACGTTCTTCTTGGGAATAACAATAAATCGTTTCTTTCTTATTACGAACTCTAAATAACGGTGTTTGCAAAATATATAAATGGCCTTCTTTTATTACTTCGGGGAAAAATTGTAAAAAGAAAGTGATTAACAATAGTCTAATGTGCATGCCATCAACATCCGCATCCGTTGCAATCACCACATTGTTATAACGTAAATCTTCTAAAGTTTCCTCTATATTTAAAGCAGCTTGCAACAAATTAAATTCTTCATTTTCATAAACAATTTTTTTACTCAACCCATAACAGTTTAAGGGCTTTCCTTTTAAACTAAAAACTGCCTGTGTATTAACATCGCGTGACTTTGTAATACTACCCGATGCTGAATCTCCCTCAGTAATAAACAATGTGGTTTCTAAATTTCTTTCGTTTTTAGTATCACCAAAATGCACGCGACAATCACGTAATTTTTTGTTGTGAAGGTTTGCCTTTTTAGCACGGTCTTTAGCCAATTTTCGAATTCCTGAAAGTTCCTTACGTTCCCGCTCTGCCTGTAATATTTTACGTTGAATTTTTTCAGCCGTATCAGCATTTTTGTGCAAAAAGTTATCTAATTGCGTTTTTAAAAAGTCATTAATATAAGTTCTTACAGTTGGCAAATCACCACCCATATCTGTTGAACCTAACTTTGTTTTCGTTTGACTTTCAAAAACGGGCTCCATGACTTTAATAGAAACGGCTGTAACTACAGATTTTCTAATATCAGAAGCTTCGTAGTTTTTTCCGTAAAACTCTCTAATAGTCCTCACCAAAGCCTCTCTATATGATGATAAATGCGTTCCTCCTTGCGTGGTGTTTTGTCCATTAACAAAGGAGTGATATTCCTCGCTATACTGCGTTTTACTATGCGTAATAGCAACTTCTATATCTTCTCCTTTTAAATGAATTATTGGATATAACCTATCCGTTTCATTAATGTTTTCGCTCAACAAATCTTTTAGGCCATTCTCACTGTAGAATTTTTCACCATTAAATACTATGGTTAACCCTGGATTAAGGTACACGTAGTATTTGAGCATTTTTGCAACATACTCGTTGCGGTATTTATAATTTTTAAAAATACTTTCGTCAGGTACAAATGAAACTTTAGTTCCTTTTCGCCTTGATGTATCCTTTAATAATTCTTGATTGGTAAGATTTCCTTGTTGAAATTCCGCAGATGCAGATTTTCCATCACGCGTAGATTCTACTCTAAAATAGTTAGAAAGGGCATTTACGGCCTTTGTCCCAACACCGTTAAGTCCTACCGATTTCTTAAATGCTTTGGAATCATATTTTCCTCCAGTATTCATTTTAGACACGACATCCACAACTTTTCCTAACGGAATACCGCGACCATAATCTCTTACTATTACTTTTTGCCCTTGAATAGAAATTTCAATAACCTTTCCTGCCCCCATCACATATTCATCAATGGAATTATCTAAAACTTCTTTTACAAGAATATAGATGCCATCATCTGGCGAAGATCCATCTCCAAGTTTACCAATATACATTCCAGGACGCATTCTTATATGTTCCTTCCAGTCAAGCGAACGTATATTATCTTCAGTATAGGCGGTTTCTTGAGACATAAAAACGAAAAAAATTAGATAGATTGCTAATATAGCATAACACCGTAAAAAATGAAACACTGAATTTACAAAGTAATTAACAATAAAAAAGCCAATGTTGTTGAGAACATTGGCTTTTTTTGATTACTAGTAAGTTATCACAATCTATTTATATATTTTTTCTTAAACATTAAACAAGAAGTGCATGACGTCACCATCACTAACCACATAGTTTTTTCCTTCAACTCGCATTTTTCCTGCTTCTTTAACTTTAGCTTCACTACCAAAATTAACGTAGTCATCATAACCTATAACTTCTGCTCTAATAAAGCCTTTTTCAAAATCGGTATGAATGACGCCAGCAGCTTGCGGTGCAGTGGCTCCAATGTCAATAGTCCAAGCTCTCACCTCTTTTACACCAGCCGTAAAATAAGTTTGTAGATTTAGTAATTTGTAAGCAGAACGAATCAACTTAGATGAGCCTGGTTCTTCCAAACCTATATCTTGTAAAAACATTTGGCGCTCTTCAAAATCATCCAATTCATTAATATCAGCCTCCGTACCTACCGCTAAGACAAGCACTTCGGCATTTTCATCTTTAACGGCTTCTCTAATTTGTGCTACATAATCATTGCCTGAAACAGCTGCACTTTCATCTACATTACATACATACATAACAGGTTTATCTGTTATAAATTGAGACGGCTTCACATAATCATTATATTCATCTTCAGAAAACTCTAAAGCCCTAACTGAAATTCCTGCTTCAATACCATTTTTAATTTTTAATAAAACCGCTTCTTCTTTTTGAGCCTCCTTATTCCCCGTTTTTGCTGCACGCTTAACTTTGTCTAATTTTTTCTCTGCAGTTTCCAAATCTTTTAATTGCAATTCAAAATCAATGGTTTCTTTATCTCTAATTGGATTCACATTCCCATCAACATGTACTACATTATCATTATCAAAACAACGTACTACATGTAAAATTGCATCCGTCTCGCGAATATTAGCTAAAAATTGATTTCCTAAACCTTCGCCTTTACTTGCCCCTTTAACTAATCCAGCAATATCTACAATTTCCACGGTAGCAGGTAAAACGCGTTCGGGATTCACCAATTCCTCTAACTTAGAAAGTCTTGAATCTGGCACATTTACTACGCCTATATTCGGTTCAATAGTGCAAAACGGAAAATTTGCACTTTGCGCTTTTGCATTTGATAAACAATTAAATAATGTTGATTTTCCAACATTTGGTAATCCTACAATTCCTGCTTTCATAAAGGTGTTATTTTGCGAGTGCAAATGTAACTAATTTAACAAGAATTTTATGCATTCATGTTACAAATACGTATTTTCATCGTCTCCTTTATATAACCATCAATCAACTCATGAGACATCTCTATCTTTCCATTATTGCAACACTTGCTTTCAATTTTATTTTTGGTCAAAACTTAACCGCTAAAGTTGTAGACGAAAACAATAACGCCATTCCTTTCGCTACTGTACAGACTGGTGAAAACAAGGGGGTTATCACCAATGAAGAAGGGTTTTTTACAATTAACCTAGAAGATATTACATCAACACAAATAACTTTTAGCTGCATGGGATTTACATCACGTTCACTTTCAACTTCTGAAATAGAAAATAATAGCAATGTTATTATTTTAGAAGAATTTGTAGATGAATTAGGTAAAGTTTTTTTAAGTACTACTACCCCAAATGCCGACAACATAATAAGAAAAGTAAATAACAATCTTTCAAAAAATTATAAAATTGAAAATCAAACATACCGTTTTTTTCATCGTAACACGGCATATGCAGATTTTAATAACTTTGAAGCCAAAATAACTAAAGCCTCTGGAATGCGTAAAAAGCAGCACGAAGGGGTCAATAATAGTTTAGATGATTTAACAAGTAATATTGTAAATAGTAATACGATGTATTTTCAAGATTACATGGGAGATCTTATGGTAGAAGACAGAAAAGAGGCCAAACTAAAGATTTTAAAAGCGACGAGTTTAATTGATAACAGCAATAACTTTTCTATAGATAACGTACAAACGAAAGCACAGGATATTATTCTCAAATACTTAGACACAACCCTTACATACAAATTAAAAACTGGTCTTATTAAAATTGAAGACTCTCTGTCATTGACATCTAGTAAAGAAGAAAAAGATAACGAAGAACTATATGATGTCAAAAATTTAAAAGGAGAAACTCATGAGTTATTGCATGACACACAGACTTATGATGATTCGTTTATGAAGAAAATAATCAATCCAGAATTATACAAATATGAGTTTATTGATGTCACTGGTTTTAATGGTGAATTAGTATACATCATAGGGTTTAAACCTAGAAAATCTAAATCTAAATATGCTGGCAAACTCTATGTTACGGATGAGAGTTTTGCTGTGATAAAACTTGATTATGATTTTGCTAAAGGTAAACGTGGTGAAAAATTCAATCTCAAACTCTTATTAGGTATAAAATATGTTGAAAACATAAGAAAAGGAACAATCATTTTTGAGAAAAAAGTCGATAGTACTTATGCTCCAAAATATATCAACAAAGAAGAAGGACGTTATTTTTATGTAAGCAGGCCTATTAAGTTTATTGAAAATAGCAGCGCAAAAAACAAAGTTGGATTTAATTTTTTAATTGAAGGTAGTGCAAGAACCAAACAAGAATTATTTATTATGAGCAAGGCTGATTTAGACAAAAGTGAATTCACTTCGTTTAACGAACCTGAAGATATTCCTTACCAAAAATTAAAGCAATATGACCCTACAATTTGGGAAGCTTATAATGCTATTGAGCCATTAGCAGAAATGAAACGTTTTAAAGGTAGTGACGAACAATAAGAATCATTTTTGTAAATCTTATTATGCCTATTTGCTTTTAAAAGTTGAGTTTGTAAATGCGTAGGCTTTCTGAGAAAAAAATTTACAAACTATTCATTTTGGCACGATCATATACATAATTTGATTCTGCTGACTACCCATCAGGATGCATAAAACGTTGTTTTCCAAGGAGCACATCTTCCGTTTCAACGTGATCTTCATCAGGCACACAACAATCTACAGGACAAACCGCAGCACATTGAGGCTCCTCATGAAACCCTTTACATTCTGTACATTTATCAGGTACAATATAGTATATTTCATCACTAATCGGTTCTTGTGCAGCATCCGCATTTACAGTTTTCCCATTAGTCAAAACAAGATCACCACTTAAACTTGTACCATCATTATAACGCCAATCATCGGCTCCTTCATAAATTGCAGTGTTTGGGCACTCTGGTTCACAAGCACCACAATTAATACATTCGTCTGTTATTATAATTGCCATAGCGATTTTTATCTTTAGTTTGCTTAAATTTGCATCTGCAAAAATAAAGCCAAAACTATTCATAAGCAAGCCATATCATGAATTTAGACCAACGCATTGATGCCTTTGTGAAATTAGGAGAATTCATTAAGCAGTTTTCAAGAACTGAGTTTGAAAAAAATAACAACATTTTACATAATGAATTGTTTTTTGACGGTTTTAAACACCAAATAAAACTGGCCAACGAACACAACGGTTGGTTCAGTAAAAACAATATATCTTTTGCTTTGAAAGGATGGTCTAAATCATTGACCTTTAACAATATTAATCAATGGTTGTCAAAGTATAACTTTAACAATATAAATACCCAAAGTGTAGCCATTATAATGGCGGGTAATATTCCTTTAGTTGGTTTTCATGATTTTCTAGCCGTACTTATTTCAGGACATCATGTCATAGTAAAACAGTCATCAAACGACATGCAGCTCCTCCCCTTTTTAGCAAAATATTTGGAAACTGTAGAGCCAGGTTTTAAAGGCAAAATCTCTTTCACTACAGAGAAACTAGAAGGCTTTGATGCGGTGATTGCAACAGGCAGTGATAATACAGCAAGATATTTCGAATATTATTTTAAAGATAAACCTTCAATTATAAGGAAAAATAGAAATTCAGTGGCTGTCATTCAAGGTCAAGAAACAGAAAGAGACTTTGAAGCACTATCTGAAGACATATTTCGGTATTATGGTTTAGGTTGCAGAAATGTTTCAAAACTATTTGTTCCTAAAAATTATAATTTTGACGATTTCTTCAAAGGGCTATACAATTGGCATCCAATCATTAACCAAGCGAAGTACGCTAATAATTACGATTATAATAAGGCCGTATATTTAATGAGTGAATTTGATATGCTTGAAAACGGATTTTTGATGATAAAAGAGGATAAAAGCTATGCTTCACCTATTGCTACCTTGTTTTACGAATACTATCATGACATTAAAGAAATTCAAAGTAAATTGGATGAAGACAAGGATAATATTCAATGTGTAGTTTCAAAAGGGTTTTCAGAAAAAGAAGTTGAATTTGGAAAAACTCAAAACCCATCATTGTGGGATTACGCTGATGGAGTTGATACTATTGCATTCTTGTTAAAAATATAGTTGATAAATTATCATATTGTTAACGGCTATTTTGTTATAAATTATCAACTTTGTAAAAGATAAAATATAGATGACAGGATTATTTTGAAAAAATCTTGAAATAAATTTAGAATATAATGAAAAAACATAATTTTAGCGCTGGACCTTGTATACTTCCTCAAGAAGTCCTTTTAAAAGCTTCAGAAGCTGTATTAGATTTCAATGAATCCGGCTTGTCTTTAATAGAAATTTCTCACCGTAGCAAACCTTTTGTTGATGTTATGGAAAAAGCAAGAGCTCTAGCGCTTGAGCTATTAAATTTAGAAGGTAGAGGTTACAAGGTGTTATTTCTTCAAGGTGGTGCTAGCACGCAATTCTTAATGGTTGCATTAAATTTGCTAGAAAAGCGCGCTGGATATTTAAACACTGGCACTTGGAGTGATAAAGCTATTAATGAAGCAAAGATATATGATGATATCTATGAGGTAGCTTCTTCAAAAAACGCCAATTACAATTACATCCCTAAAGGGTATGAAATACCAACAGATTACGATTATTTCCATTGCACATCAAACAATACCATTTTTGGCACACAGATGAAATCTTTTCCAAAATGTTCAATACCCATGGTTTGTGATATGAGTAGTGATATTTTTTCAAGGCAATTAGATTTTTCAAAATTTGATTTAATCTATGCAGGAGCTCAAAAAAATATGGGACCGGCGGGAACAACTTTAGTTGTGATTAAGGAAGAAATTCTTGGAAAAGTATCGAGACACATTCCGTCAATGATGGATTATAAAGTTCACATTAATAAAAGTAGTATGTTTAATACGCCACCTGTTTTTGCTGTATATACATCTATGTTAACTTTAGATTGGTTGAAAAACCTAGGCGGTATAGCTGCTATTGAAAAGGAAAATGAAAAGAAGGCCCGTTTAATGTATTCTGAAATTGACCTCAACCCGTTGTTTAAAGGATTTTCTGCTAAAGAAGATCGTTCTTATATGAATGCAACATTTAGTTTGGTTAATGAAGACTTAAAAGAAACTTTCGATACCATGTGGAAGGAAGCAGGAATTAACGGCTTAAATGGTCATAGGAGTATTGGTGGTTATCGCGCATCAATGTACAACGCACTTTCTTTAGATAGCGTTAAGGCATTAGTTGAAGTTATGAGTGAATTAGAAAGTAAAGCATAAAATAGTATTCAGTTAGCAGCGAAGGCTGCTTATTCAAACATTAAATTAAAAATAAGATTCTCTGTTATAAGGGAATGAATAAATAAATTTTTTATGAAAGTATTAGCAAATGATGGGATTTCACAAAGTGGAATTAATGCACTTACAGCTGCAGGTTTTGATGTAAATACAACTACTGTTGCTCAAGAACAACTCACAAATTATTTAAATGATCAGCAAATTGATGTTATTCTTGTAAGAAGTGCAACAACAATTAGGAAGGAAATAATTGACAATTGCCCGAGCCTTAAAATTATTGGACGTGGTGGTGTTGGTATGGACAATATTGATGTTGAATATGCCCGTGGAAAAGGCATTCATGTTATTAACACGCCAGCAGCATCGTCAAGTTCTGTGGCCGAATTAGTTTTTGCTCATTTGTTTGGAGGCGTACGCTTCCTTTATGATTCTAACAGAATTATGCCTTTAGATGGGGATACACAATTTAAAAATTTAAAAAAGAGCTATGCTAATGGATCTGAATTACGAGGAAAAACTATTGGTATTATTGGTTTTGGACGTATTGGACGAGAGGTTGCTAAGATTGCATTAGGTGTCGGAATGAAAGTCATAGCAAGTGATAAATTTGTTGGGAACGCAAATATTAAAGTTGAATTTTACAACGGTCAGTTTATTAATGTAGAAATAGATACCGAACCAATGGAAGATGTCTTAAAGCATTCTGATTTTATTACGCTACATGTTCCTGCGCAAACCAAATACGTTATTGGCAAGAAAGAATTTGAAATCATGAAGGATGGCGTAGGCATAGTTAATGCCGCTCGTGGTGGTGTAATTGATGAGGTCGCTCTTATTAGCGCTTTAGAATCTGGTAAAGTTGCATTTGCAGGGTTGGATACTTTTGAAGAAGAACCAAAACCAGCAATTCAAGTATTAATGAACACCAAAGTGTCTTTAACACCACATATTGGAGCTGCCACCAATGAAGCCCAAGATAGGATAGGCACTGAATTAGCTACTCAAATTATTAGTCTTTTAAAATCATCAAACTAGCGTCGTTTACAGGTACTAAAAAAGACAAATAGTTAAATATAAATTCAACATAAATGGATCTCCAAGAGCACAAGCTCTTGGAGATTTTTTTGTTTTGAGAAACAGTTCTCATTGAGCGTTATCTGTTAAAATGCAAGTCCATGTTTAAGCCAAAAAACCTGTAGAATCATATCCTACAGGTTTTTTGGTTTAAAAATATTTTATTTAAAGAATTATTTGTTTTTTAATTTCCTTCTAATGCATCAACTTTTGCTTTCATCGCCTCAAAGTTTGGCTGATCATCAATCTGGCTATATATATTCATTAACGTTCGGGCCGCTTGAATGTTTTTTGGTTCATTTTCAAATGCCAATTGTAAATAAGGAATAGCATCTTTATACAACTGCGTACGCTCTTCCTTTAACTCTTCGTATCGCTTATCATCAGCCGCTGAACTTCCCAAGCCATTCATTTCATCAACAATGGCAGGCTCTTGATCAAGGATCATTGCAGCCGCATTTAAATATGCTCTAGTATAAGTAGGATCAACTTCTATTGACTTATCGTAATACTTCTTTGCGCTTTCATAATCTTTCTCTTCCGCTGCTACTACTCCTAAATTAAATAATAAATCTACATTGTTAGGTTCAATACTCAAGGCTTCAGTAATTAAGCTCTTATATTCATCCATCTGGCCCAATTTATAACGCACATTGGCTTCAGCAAGGATAAGATTAAAATCTTTTGGATTCGTTGCTTTTGCCTTTTCAATAGCAGCAATAGCTTTATCACTTTCACCTTTTTCAATATAAATAAGTGCTATGTTTTTTGCGATTTCACCGGCTTTAGATTCTGTCTTAGTGTCTCGAGGATTACCATGAGTTCCACCTTTAACAGACACATCTCGCATAACAGCCGAAGGGAATTTTTGATCTTCACCCGATTCTTTATCGGTTGCTATATGCTCAATTCTAATTCCTGTATAATTCAATTTTTGTAATTCATCAAACATACTTAAAGCTTTATCATAACTTTTATTTGATGTTGCCAAAAGTGCTGCATTGTATAAATATAAAGTATCACTTGGTGACAATTTATAAGCATTTTCAAAATTTTTGTATGATGAATCATAATTTTTTTGTCCTAAAGCAGTCTGAGCTTTTTCAATAAAACTATTAATCATTGATACTTTAATTTCATCAACCTTTACCGTGTAAGTGTTTTTTCCTGAAGCTTCCTCAACTTCCATTAAAGTATTGAAACTCTCCAATGCTAATGCGGTATCCGCTTCGTTGCCAGCCCCATTGGCGTATAATGCTTGTCCTTTTAAGAAATAGAATTTGGCCTTAGTCTTATCATCCATAGAAGATAACATAGGCTCAGCACTCTGTATCATTGATTTTGCATCAGCATAATTATTGCTTTTTATTGCTTTTTCAGCAGCTTTCATTTCCTTTTTCTGTCCAAAAGAAATTGCTCCAATCATAAAAGCTAAGCCTAATACAATCTGTTTTTTCATTTTAGTTAATTTTAATTATTATTTGTTATTGGTTATTCTCGTTTTCTGTATTATCAATTGTTGTGCCATCATTATTAGGATCTGCGTCTTCAACACCTTCTGTATCTTCAACATCATCCTCATCATGCATGACTTTAGCAACAGCTGCAATAGAATCATTACCTTTTAGATTGATGAGCTTTACGCCTTGTGTAGCACGTCCCATAACACGTAAATTTTCAACTGCCATACGTATTGCAATCCCAGATTTATTTATAATCATTAAATCATCCTCATCCGTTACATTCTTGATTGACACCAAGTTACCTGTTTTTTCTGTTATTGAAATGGTTTTAACTCCTTTTCCACCACGATTGGTAATTCTGTAATCTTCAAGGCTTGAGCGTTTACCAAAACCATTTTCAGATACTACAAGAATATTACTTTCCATATCGTCAACTGCAATCATACCAATAACCTCATCGGTTTTTTCGTCTTGCAGTCTAATGCCTCTAACTCCAGAAGCATTACGTCCCATTGGTCTCGTTTTTGCTTCTTCAAATCGAATAGCTTTACCAGATT
>JAGSHF010000132.1 GCA_023954685.1 Flavobacteriaceae bacterium
AAAATTAGATAGTATTCGTCAGGTAAAAGAACATGGGCATGCACACTAATTAGGACTATATGAAATTAGTAAAAACAACAAGGCCAATTATACTCATAATTTGCTGTCTTATTTCTGTTTCTGCCTATGCGCATGGGGTAGATGAAGAAACGCAATCATTTTTATCAACAAACAAAGGTATTGCCTTTGGGCCTTTTCTTTATATTGGCGCTAAGCACATGATTACCGGTTACGACCATTTACTTTTTTTGGTGGGTGTTATCTTTTTTTTATATCGAACTAAAGAAATTATTACCTATGTGAGTTTTTTTACTATTGGACACAGTCTTACACTTCTATTTGGTGTTATGGCGGATATAAATATCAATGCGTATCTAATAGATGCCATAATTGGCTTATCTATTGTCTATAAAGGTTTTGATAATTTGGGTGGATTCAAAACAATATTTGGAAAACAACCCAACACCAAAGCAGCCGTTCTAATTTTTGGACTATTTCATGGCTTTGGGCTTGCAACGAAATTACTCGAATTTGAATTTGATAAAGAAGGGCTTTTTATTAATTTATTGGGCTTTAATTTGGGTGTGGAAATTGGTCAATTCTTGGCATTAGGGATTGTGCTACTACTCATTTCTTATTGGCGACAATACAGTAGTTATATCAAATTCTCTAAACTCACCAACATGTTTTTAATGGCAGCAGGTTTTTTGTTGCTTGGTTATCAATTAACAGGATACTTTATTTCTTAAAACAGATTATAAGATGATTACAAAAAACCAACCTAAATTAAATAAAGGCCAATTATTAAAATCATTAATAATAGCATTAATAATTGGTGCCGTTGTACTATTAACAGCGGTTTTACCTGCAGAATATGGTTTAGATCCTTTGGGAGCTGGTAAACTCTTTGGTTTTTCAAAACTATATCAAGGCGATAAAAAAATAGAAAACATTGAACTTAATTCTAGTCTGAATTTTAAGAAAATAAAAATGGAGAAACTAGGTTCTTCTGCAAATACACCTAAACCTATGGAAGCTGACAATCCGCCTCCAAAAACTCAATATAGCAAAAGAATGGACACCATAACGGTTGTTGTACTTGCTAATAAAGGAATTGAATATAAATTTAAAAGCCTTAAATATAGTAGCATCAAATACGAATGGTCAACAGATAATGGTATTGTTTATATAGATTTTCATGGTGAAGTAGAACAAGACAATCCACCAAAAAATGTGTTTTATGAGAGTTATACGCTGGCATATTCCAATAATATGGCCGGTACACTAACCGCACCTTTTAAAGGAAAACATGGCTGGTATTTTAGAAACGAATCCAAAGAAGATATTGTGGTGACTCTTATACTAAATGGACAATATGAATTATTTAAGTAAAATGCTAGCAAAGAAATCAGCGTATAATTAGTTACTTGGTCAATCCCTAATTAAGCCCATTTCTGAAGAATATTCTCTATGATTTATTTTTCAAATTAGGTGCTTAAACACATTACAACGCATCGTATCGACACTATATTTAGAAAAATAATGTAAGACTATTACAACCAAATAACATGTATACCAAGATCAAAATATTTAGAATGTTAAGCCACACAAATCTTACACAATGCCTTTAGCAATGCTAAAATCAAGAACTATGCATAAAATTTTAATCGGTAGTCTAATCATGGCGTTGACACTTTTCTTTCAACAAAATAAAGTGAAACAGCCTGCAACTAAAGTAGTCATACAAACAAACCATTAAAAATATCATATGAGAATGAAATATTTGTGTACCCTATTAATAATAACTTTGAGTTTAGTCACTCATGGACAATCAATTATTGGCCAATGGGAAACCTTTGATGATAAAACCAAAGAAAAAAAGGGGCGTATCGAAATTTATGAAACAAACAATCTCTATTTCGCGAAAATAGTTAAAAGCTATATTAGCGATGAAAATACGGTTTGTCAATCTTGTGAAGGTGCAAAGAAAGACAAGCCGATAATTGGCTTGGTTATTATTGAAAACCTTAAAAAAGATGGTGATGAATATAATAGCGGAACCATTCTAGATCCAGAAAATGGGAAAACTTATAAATGCTATTTAGAGTTAATAGACAAGAACAAACTGAAAGTAAGAGGCTATCTAGGATTTTCTCTATTTGGAAGGACTCAATATTGGTCTAGAACCGAATGAAAATAACACTGAACGATGTGTGTTATAAATTATGCGTTATGAGTGACTATCCATAATTAAGTATTTGAATCACAATTATAAAAACCATTCAACTATCATCATTAATTTAAGCATATGAAATCAGTACTTATCACCGGCACAAGTAAAGGCATTGGTCTAGCAACAGCATTAAAATTTGGACGTGAAGGCTACAAAGTTTTTGCTACCATGCGGAATCCAAAAAAGGCTTCGGCTTTTAAGGAAAAAATTAAAAATGAATCTTTAGATGTCATCATTCTTAAAATGGATGTCGATTCTGATGCTTCAGTAAAGCAATGTATAGACGATATCAATCAAAAACATGGAGTCGTAGATGTTCTTGTCAATAATGCCGGAATTGAACGTCATGGCTCTATTGAAGAAATGCCCATAGATGATTTTCAAGCCATCATGAACACCAATTATTTGGGCGTTTTACGGGCTACCAAAGCATTGTTACCACAAATGCGACGAAACAAAAATGGATGCATCATTAATGTGGCATCTGTGGCTGGTCATATCTCTAGTAGTCCTTTGGGTGCTTATGCCGCAAGTAAATTTGCCCTCGAAGCTATAAGTGAAGCTTTGGCCCAAGAGGTAAAACCTTTTAATGTTAAGGTCGCCATCATAGAACCTGGTATAATCAACACCGATATGGCAGTTAATATTTCTTTAGCTCATGAGTCTATCTATCCACATGCTAAACGTCAAGCAGGTCTTTTTGCCGCTGCCTTAAAAACGCCAACACCACCCACTTTAGTGGCAGACAAGATTATGGAGGTTGCTGAAAATAATAGTTGGAAATTAAGACATCCTGTTGGACCAGATGCAGCGCCATTTATTGCTTGGCGCGCTTCTATGAGTGATGAACAATGGGTGGACCGGAATGCGGCCAATGACGAAGACTGGTACAAATCTGTTGAACAAGATTTTGGTTTAAATGCAAGAGGCTAATTAATTATAAAGATAGTTTAATAATACGTGATCATAAAAGAAGCTAACAACATGTATATTGGATAGAAGAACTTTTACTCAAAAATTTTTTATGATGACACGTGCGCATTCAGAAAATTTATGACCCAGTATATTCGCATTTAAATGACAGAATTACAAATCTATAGTATTGCAATCATAGGCGCTCTCATTGCAGGAGGGGTTAACACACTTGCCGGTAACGGAAGTGTCATCACATTAACTATTCTTACCGAAATATTAGGGTTACCACCTAATGTGGCGAATGGTACAAATCGTATTGGGATTTTTACGCAGTGCATAGCTACAACATGGGTGTTTAATAAAAATGGCAAACTAGATGTTGCCAATCATAAAAAATATCTTATTCCCATTTTTATTGGGGCAATTGCCGGAGGGTTTTTAGCCATAAATGTGAGTAATGAGCAATTTAAAGCTGTTTTTAAATTTATGGTTTTATTTATGCTTATTGCCGTCCTTGTAAAACCAAAACGATGGTTACGAAAAACAGATCTCAACTTTAAACCAAAATGGTATATCTATATCCCAATACTTTTTTCACTTGGCTTCTATGGTGGTTTTATCCAAATGGGCATGGGCGTTTTCTTTCTTGTTATAATGGTACTTGGTATGCGCGTAAATATTATAGAAAGTAATGCCCTAAAGGGTTTTATTATTGGAGCCTATACACTTTTATTAATCGGGCTTTTTCATTATCAAGGCATGATAGATTGGAAAATTGGTTGCATTATGGCCGTTGGTCAAACTTTAGGTGGTTATTTAACCGCTCAATTTGCAAGTAAATATAAAAAGGCCGATCAGATTGCATATTATCTATTAATAATAGTCTTGTTATTGGCCATAATCAAATTGTTTTTTGGCTAGTTAAGTTATAACGTTCTATTTTGAATTTCAAATTTATTAATAGGACCTCATCACGACATAATAAAAAATTCACAAAGTATTATAAAAAGGGATTAGAACCATGATAAAGCATGGAAAGTACAAAATATATGGAAAAGCATCCTAGCGCTTTTGAATAACCACGAATAACACCTTACATAATTTATTGTTCGTCTGCGGAGAATTTTTAGATATTACAGCATCAGTTTACTGCACTTGGGTCTAATCTATTAGTAATTTGCTAAATTAGAGGCTTAACCACGCAATGAAGCTTAAGACGAGTGCGTTGGCCAACATTATACTATCGAATAATCAATACTAACATGTTATATGAGAAATAAAACAACGATAATGGCCTTCATTTTTTGCCATATGTGCCAATTTGGGTTTTCACAAGAATATGAAATGCAGTCTAATGGGCGTCTTATTTTGGGTACATATGAAGAACGTACGGCATCGGTTGCTATTGGTGATATTGATGACGATGGGGATATAGACATTATTGTAGCTAATGGAAGGCACTGGCCAGGTCAAAATCGAATTTTCATAAATGACGGCAGAGGAATTTTTACTGTGGAAAAGAATTTAGGGCATCAAAGGTCAACAACCTACGCCGCCGAAATGGCAGACCTTGATAACGATGGAGACCTTGATATAGCCGTAGGAAACGATATGGCGCCCAATTATATTTATAAAAATGATGGTAAAGGCAACTTTTCAATGAGTTCATCTTTTGGAATAGCATATGCCCCTACTAGAAATTTAACTTTAGCCGACCTCGATAAAGACGGAGATATCGATATACTTATAACAAATAGAGGTCGTGCCAATGAAATTTGCTTGAACAATGGTGAAGGTGTGTTTTCTGAAAATTTGAGCTTTGGGAATAAAAAGGATGCAACCATTGATGTGGAGATTGCAGATATGAACAATGATGGTCATCTCGATTTGATTTTAGCAAATCGTGATTCACAATCAAATTATATTTATTTAAACAATGGTAAACTGGATTTCTCTAAAAAGATACCTTTCGGAACCGGTAACGACAATACACGTTCTGTAAGTATTTCTGATATAAACAATGACCAGTTACCAGATATTATTGTGGCCAATATTGCTGAACCTAACGTGATTTACTTTGGGAGTAGCACAGCGCCTTATAAAACTTCGGTCATCTTTGATCCCTCTAAGAAGAAAAGTTATGCGGTTGCCGTTGTTGATCTGGATTTAGATCATGACATGGACATCATTATTGGGAACTCAGGTGGTTCTAATACTGTCTTTTGGAATTTAGGAAAAGGTGAAAACTGGACCAGTACCCTATTATCAAATAAAGAACTTCTAACCTATGATATTATTACCGCTGATTTAAACAGTGATGGACTGATGGATATTATTGAAGCCAACTCTGACGCGATTAATCGCTATTATTTTAATCGAAAAAATAAATAAATTCAAATTCCAATATGTATACCTTTTACTTGTTTAAACGCATCCCTTTCAGCAATCGCCAATTCTTTAAACTGGTTTATGCTTTTAATTTTCTAATAGCGCTCAATGCAAGTGCCCAAACAGATGCTATAAAACTAAAGTATCTTGGAACCGCAGGTTGGGAAATCACCGATGGTAATATTACTGTACTAGTGGATCCCTATATCTCACGATTCAAACTCGGTTCAGGCCCTGGAATAAGTCCAGAGGATAAAAGGGCAAGTGTGAAACGATCTGATATTGCTGTATCTGACACTATCACTATTGATAGTGTAATTACCAATGTTGACTTTATTTTGGTTCAACATTCTCACTTTGATCATCTTGCCGATGTGCCATATATAGCTAAAAAGACTGGAGCAAAAGTTATAGGAACCGAAACCACCTGTAATATTTTACGTGGATACGGCATTCCAAACGAACAATTATATCCTGTAAAAGGAGGAGAAGATTATCAATTTGAAAATTTTGCTGTAAAAGTTATTCCGTCTATTCATTCTGCACTTAATGAAAAACATTATATCGATAATAGAGTGTATTCTGAAATTCCTGAAGTTCCGCTTAAAGTCTCTGAATTTATAGAAGGAGGATCACTTATGTTTCTTGCCCGCTTTTCAAATCATGACGTATTAACAATGGGCTCTATGAACTTTATTGAAAGAGAACTATTAGGTCTTAAACCTGACATTTTATTGGCTGGTGTTAATCGCTCACAACTAGGTCTTTACAAATATAACGAACGCCTTCTGGCCGTTACAAATTACCCTAAAGTGATTATTCCTACGCATTGGGATAATTTTAGACTGCCCTACGGATTTTCACAACAATCTGGTGTTGAAGACAAGCTAATCCCATTTCAAAAAGATGTAAAAATCCTTTCCCCTCAAACAACGGTTGTTATTCCAAAACATTTGGAAATCATAACAATTAAAGGAGAAAATTGAGAACGCATTGGTAGTATTGAAAATAAATTAGGACTCGTTAAAAGTCTTTATAATTTCATGTTGCTACTTTTTCTCGCACTTTTACCATCTTGGAGCTTCTTGCTACGAAATCCAATCATCAACACATTATACTTTATCATATCTAAAAAGCCGTGACTACCCTTAAATAAGCATTCACGGCTTAAAAACACAAAATAAAATTATTAATTATGACCATGCCATTGCGCCCAGTCTTTCATACTACCAAATAAGACATTCCTTCCTGAAGACCCATTGGTAAGTATTATAATACCGGATTTAGATTCAAAATCTAGCATAAAACCAGAATGCCAGCCCTCATTAGACCCTCCATGACCATGCAATGTAAAATCGCCAAAACGATTCATTTCCATATAGCCCATTCCGTAATTGCCTTGAGATATTTTCGTTGGCGCAATTAATAGATCCAAACTCTTTTGAGATATTACTGGGTTTTTTGAAAAAGAGGCTTTGGCAAAAAGAATAAGGTCATCTAGCGTAGTATGCAATCCAGCGGCCGCTTGTGCGTTAAAAAGACGCAAAGGAATTTCCTGTGCTTCTTCATCATAAGCTTTAGCAGAGTTTTTTAATAGTTGATGATCTATGTTAAAACTCGTATTTCTCATACGCAAAGGTCTAAACAGGTTGCTATCCATATAATCAGCAAAGGTTTGTCCAGTTACTTCTTCAATAACCAATTGAAGTATTGAATAACCTCCTCCAGAATATTGCCATTTACTTTCAGGCTCCATTATTAAGGCTACTTTTTCATCAGGATTACTAATCCCTGATAATGAATTGCGTATTGAAGTTAATTCATTTTTAGTCTCATACCCACTATATCCATGAACAGATAAACCTGCCGTGTGTTGTAATAAGTTTCTAATAGTTACTTTACTAGCGTCAAATTCACTAGCAGGTAATTTCCAATTTGAAATATAAACAGCTGCTGAATTGTCTAAATAAATTTTTCCTTCTTCTACTAATTTCATAATCCCCCAAGCCGTAAATGTTTTTGAGATAGAGCCTATATTAAAACCTGTATTAGTTTCAACTTTGGTTCCTTGGGCTACATTGGCAAATCCATATCCCTTTTTAATAATGACTTCGCCCTCTTTAATAATAGCGATAGCTAACCCTGGCACCTTATTAACTTGTAAAGCCTCTGGCGTGGTTACATCTAACGTTTTTAATAATTCGTTTTCAGAAGTCATTTGAGCATTAACGGCACTTATTGTTAGTGCCATTACGATAATTGTAATAATAGTTTTCATCTTTATTTAATTTTAAATTCTATGCAAACCTAGACCTGAATACTAGAGGGAAACAACTATTTTGATGAAGTAATAGCATTAAATGTTATACAGCACTTTATGATATTTAAAGTACCTTTATCATCTAATTTGAATCGTTTGCATTGTAAAAAGAGACGTTCGTAAAATAAAAGTTATCAGATTAAGTTTGCACCATAGCTTTGTGTCTAAATCATAAAAAATAAATCACATGACACACAAAAAACTATACAAATACGCTACGATATTATCAGGATTCATCATTGTATTACTGGTAATTTTAAGAAATTCTCAAAGTGAACTTTACACAGTACTTTCGGCTTCATTAGGCTTAGTTGTTTTTTACACACTTTTATATTACCTCTTTCAAACTGAAAAGTTAAAATTTGGAACCTCCAATCCAATGGTAAAATATCTCTTTTATGGCATTAGTATTCCGCTATTAATATACGGTGTACAAGTGACTGCGGGCAATGATGGATTCCTTAAAAACACCGTTAGGATTCTTTTGGCTCTTGAAATTGCATACCTAATTTTCTCTTGGATCTATAAATACCGTGAAGGCATTCAAAAACTTAAAAATGACAAATTGGAAGCTGAATTAATGCTTTTAAAAAATCAAATAAACCCTCATTTTTTCTTTAATACATTAAACAATTTATACGCTCTAATAAAGAAAGATCCTGATGCAGCGCAAGATTATGTTTTAAAATTATCAGACTTAATGCGATTCACCATTTACGATAGTGGTAAGGAAAAAGTACCATTAAAGGATGAAATCCACTATTTGATAAATTATATTGAATTACAAACCGCTAGATACCATAAAGACATTGATGTAAATTTTGAAAAGACCATTAAAAATTCGGAAGCTATGGTAGCACCGTTACTTTTTATTATTTTATTAGAAAACGCCTATAAACACGGGGTTGAAAAAGCAACTGAAGGCTAGATCGGAAGAGCACACGTCTGAACTCCAGTCAGACGTGTGCTCTTCCGATCTAGCCTTCAGTTGCTTTTTCAACCCCGTGTTT
>JAGSHF010000077.1 GCA_023954685.1 Flavobacteriaceae bacterium
CAAGTTTAAGGGTACTAAAATTAAAGATACAAGTATCTCAATTTAATTTTCCTCAACCCATTTGTCTCCTTCAGCGGCTTTAGGTTTTGCTGGAGTTGTACCTTGGAATTGTAAAATATAACTGGAAACCTGAGCCATTTCAGCTGGTTTAAGCATTTGTTTCCAAGCAATCATACCTTTTCCATTCCTTCCGCCTTCACTAATGGTTTTAAACACATTTTTAATACCACCACCTAAAATCCAATATTCATCGGTAAGGTTCGGTCCAATGCTACCACCTCCATCAGTTAAGTGACAAGCTACACAGTTAGTATCAAATATTTTTTTACCAGCTCTTAAATCATCGCTACTAGTCAACAATTCTACAGTATTAAAATCTACTAAATCTTTTGCCGTTCTTTTATACTCCTCAATGTCTTTTTGCGCTTGAACATATTCAGCTTCTAATTCATCAATTTGAGTGGCTCCATTAAATACATGATAACGTAAGAGATATATAGCAGCAAATATTATAGACGCATAAAAGCCGTATATCCACCAAGGTGGTAAATTGTTATCTAATTCTTTAATACCATCATAATTATGATCTAGTATGATATCATGTTCTTCTTCAATAGCCTTAGAATCGAGTAATTTTATATACATCTTTTTAACCCAAGCTAGAATTTTTGAAGGAGACTCAATTTTAGCGTCATATCGTGCTTTGCCTTCATCATCAAGACTTTGGTATAGAATATTGTCTAATGAACTAACAATGGCTTCAACACCTATGAGTAATAACAACACTAAAACAAGGAATAGCAATATTAATGGATATTCCATAAATGCTGGTTGTTCACCAGAATCCACAAAATATTCTACAAGTCCTAAAATGATAAAAAATACAACGGGTACTCTTATCCAAGATGGAATTAATTGTCTCATAATTCAGATTGGTTTTGGTTTTCTAATGGGATGTTACTAACAGTATTTATGTATTCCTTTTTGGCCGTGATTACCCACCAAAATAGAAATACAAAAAATGTGAAGAAGATGATTAAGGATATGAGTGGGTATATCTCAATTCCTGTAATACTTTCCATATGATTTTTTACAAATTTCAACATAGCGCTTAGTTTTCAGTGGTTTCTACTTTAATATCTGTGCCTAAACGTTGGAGGTAAGCTATTAAAGCTACGATTTCACGATTACGCATTTCAATAAATTCTGCTCCACCTGAAGTTTTATCAGCTTCATAAGTTTCGGCGAAATCAGGATCAGTATATAGATTCTTTTCAATTTTAGTGCCTTGATCCAACATGTGTTGCTGTGCATTCGCAATATCGTCATCAGAATAAGGTACACCAAGTTTAGCCATAGTGCGCATTTTTGCCTCAGTATCAGATTTGTCTAACTCATTTTTAATTAACCATTGATATGCAGGCATAATTGACCCAGATGAGGTGCTTTGCGGATCATACATATGGTTTAAATGCCAATTGTCAGAATACTTTCCTCCTATACGATGTAAATCCGGACCAGTACGTTTAGACCCCCATAAGAATGGGTGGTCATATACAAATTCACCTGCCTTTGAATATTCTCCATAACGTTCTACTTCGCTTCTAAAAGGGCGAATCATTTGCGAATGGCACCCAACGCATCCTTCACGAATATAAATATCTCGACCTTCTAACTCTAAAGGCGTATAAGGTTTTACACTGGTAATGGTAGGAATATTTGATTTAACCATTATGGTTGGTATGATTTGAACAATACCGCCTATTAAAATTGCAATGGTTGCACCAATAGTTAATTTAATTGGCTTACGTTCTAGCCATGTATGCCAACCTTCTCCGGCGGTTCGATGCTTCGAAACATTTTGTAATGCAGGAGCTTCTGCTAGTTCATCTGTAACATCACTTCCTCTTTTAATAGTCACGATTACATTGTATATCATGATTAACATACCGGTTAGGAATAATGTACCACCAATTGCACGCATACCATACATTGGCATGATTTCGGTAACTGTTTCTAAAAAATTACCATAGGTTAAAGTCCCATCAGGATTAAACTGTTTCCACATACTTGCTTGAGTAAATCCAGCGACGTACATTGGTAATGCATATATAATAATACCTAAGGTTCCAATCCAAAAGTGCAAATTGGCAAGCTTTAAAGAGTATAACTTTGTTTTAAACAATTTTGGTATGAGATAATAAATCATACCGAAGGTTAAGAAACCATTCCATGCTAGTGCTCCAACGTGAACGTGAGCAATAATCCAATCTGTAAAATGACCAATGGCATTTACATTTTTAAGAGATAACAATGGGCCTTCAAAAGTGGCCATTCCATATCCGGTAATGGCAACTACCATAAATTTTAAAACAGGATCTGTACGTACTTTATCCCAAGCGCCACGCAAGGTTAAAAGTCCGTTAATCATTCCACCCCAAGATGGCATAAGTAGCATCACGGAGAAAGCAACCCCAAGGTTTTGTGCCCATTCTGGGAGTGCAGTATATAATAAATGATGGGGTCCTGCCCAAATGTAAATGAAAATTAAAGACCAAAAATGTATGATTGACAAACGGTACGAGTAAACCGGTCTATTTGCAGCCTTTGGCACAAAATAATACATCAAACCAAGGAATGGTGTTGTTAAGAAAAATGCAACTGCATTATGGCCATACCACCATTGTACTAATGCATCTTGTACACCTGCATAAACCGAATAACTCTTCATTGCACTTACGGGTAATTCTAAGCTATTAAAAATATGAAGTACTGCTACAGTAACAAACGTTGCTAAATAAAACCAAATTGCGACATACAAATGACGTTGTCTACGTTTTAAAATGGTCCAAATCATATTCACGCCAAAAACTACCCAGACTAAGGCAATGACAATGTCAATAGGCCATTCTAGTTCGGCATATTCTTTTGATGTTGTAATACCAAGTGGTAAAGTAATGGCCGCTGCAACAATGATAAGCTGCCAGCCCCAAAAATTGATTTTACTTAATAAATCGCTAGCCATTCTTGCTTTTAATAATCGCTGCAAAGAATAGTAAACCCCTGCAAAAATGGCATTTCCTACGAATGCAAAAATAACGGCATTGGTATGCAATGGCCGCAATCGTCCAAAGCTTAACCACGAAATTCCATCAGTTAAGTTTGGGAATAAAAACATGAAGGCTAATAACAAGCCGACTAACATTCCCACAACTCCCCATAACATAGTTGCATAGAGGAAATTTTTAACGATTTTATTATCGTAATGAAATTGTTGTACTTCCATAATAATTAATTGGTCTTTTTAGTTTTATTAGTTGAAATTGGTTGTTCTTTTATGAGTTCGTCATCAAAGAGCATGCGTACCGATGGCGTATAACTATCATCAAATTGCCCTTTTTTAACAGCAATAATAAAAGCGACGAAAAAAACGATTGCAACTACGATGCTGATAGTCAGTAACATATAAATAACACTCATATATACTAGAGTTAAGATTCAAAAATAGTTTCGAATGAACATTCAAAACATGACAAATATCATGTCTGTTAATTTTTTAACATTTAATTTTTTTACCTAAAATATTAGTAGCGATTGTTGTAAAAACAACAATACTAATAGAGCTTAAAGGCATTAATATTGCCGCAATAACAGGTTCTAATTGGCCAGTTACTGCAAAATATAATCCTACGATATTATATAAAAAGGATAATAAAAAACTAAATTTAATAATTTTTATCGCGTTTTTCGACGTTTTTATATAATTAAATAACTGATTAAATTGTGTAGCATCTAAAATAGCATCACAAGCAGGTGAAAATACATTAACATTTTCAGAAAGTGCAATACCTACATTACTTTGAGCTAAAGCTCCAGCATCATTTAATCCGTCCCCTATCATTAATATTTTGGAGCCTTCACGTTGATGATATTTAATGTATTCAAGTTTATCTTCTGGTTTTTGATTGAAAATTAATTTAGTTTTGGCGGGTAGCATTTTTTTTAAATTATCAAGTTCACCCTCATTATCTCCAGAGAGTATTACCAAATTGAAATTTGATTTCAACAAATTAAATAATTTTGACAGTCCCGTTCTATAGCTATTGAAGAAGGTGTATTTACCTTTATAGTTGTTATTAGTGCTAATATGTACCGTTGTGTTTAGTACATTGGAATCTACAGTTGTACCAACAAATTCAGCCGATCCAATTTTTATAGAATTTTTGTCATGATGACCTTCAATGCCTTTACCAATTGATTCTTCGAAGTGATTTAAACTAATAATATTATATTCATCCAATAAATTGTAAAGCGTTCTACTTAAAGGATGATTAGAGCCTCTAAGTGTATTTTTAAGAAGAATCTCTTCAGAAGCTAGCAGTATTTCTCCTTCATAAGAAGCTGTACTTTTTTTGTTGGAAGTTATAGTTCCTGTCTTATCAAATATTAAGGTGTCAATTTTAGCTAGTTGTTCTATAACCGTAGCGTTTTTTAGGTAAAATTTATTTTTTCCAAATATTCTTAAGAGATTTCCAAAAGTAAATGGGGCTGAGAGCGCTATAGCACATGGGCAAGCTATTATTAAAACAGCAGTAAAAACGTTTAACGCTTTAGAAGCATCAGTAACTAACCAGTAAAGTGTTGCGATGAACGCAATCAGTAGCACTGCAAGAGTGAAGTTTTTACTTATTCTATTTGTTAGAGTTGTAAAACCTTCTTCTTTGTTTTTTTTAAAAACATCATTACTCCATAACTGAGTGAGGTAACTTTGTTCAACAGATTTTAAGGCTTCTATTTCTATGATTCCTGAGGTTTGCTTACCACCTGCAAAAAGTTTATCACCGGATAGTTTACTTACAGATTCTGACTCACCGGTCACAAAACTATAATCAATGCGCGCTCTGCCATTAATTAATATACCATCAACAGGAATAAGTTCCTCGTTTCGTATTATTAATCTGTCTCCCTTTTCGATATCGTAGACTTGTACAGGTGTTTCTTGTCCATTTCTGTTAACTTTTGTTATTGCAATGGGAAAATAGGATTTGTAGTCACGTTCAAAAGATAGAAATGAATATGTTTTCTGCTGGAAAAATCGCCCTAACAGTAAAAAGAAAACGAGTCCGGTAAGGCTATCAAAAAATCCGGAACCAAAATCAAAAATAATTTCAATGGTACTTCTTATAAACAAGACTAAAATACCCAATGCAATTGGCACGTCAATGTTTAATAGTTTTGAACGTAATCCTTTGTATGCAGACATGAAATAGTCCTGAGCAGCATAAAACACGACGGGAATAGAAAAAGCAAACATAAGCCATCTGAATGAATGTTTATATTGTTCCAACCAGAATTCGCCAACCTCAAAATACTCGGGAAATGATAGAAACATTACATTACCAAAGGCAAAGCCAGCAACTCCCAGTTTATAAATAAGGGATCTATCAATATTTCTTTTGTCATTATTAAAATCATCTAAAGAAATATAGGGCTCATACCCAATAGTACTTAATAGTACGACCACATCTTTTAAATTGGTAGAGGCAGTGTTGATTGTTATCCGAACAGTTTTTTCGCCAAAATTAACTTGAGACGCAACTATGCCATCATTTAACTTATTTAAGTTTTCTAAAATCCAAATGCAAGAACTGCAATGTACGTGAGGGATAAATAAATTTGCTACCTGGGTTTTACCGTCATTAAACTCGGTAAGCTTTTCTATGATTTTTTGATTACTTAAAAAATCATATTTACCAACAATTTCTTTAGGAATGGCTCCCGGAGAAGTTTGTAAATCATAATAGCATGTCAAATCGTTTTCTGAAAATATTTCAAATACTGTTTTACAACCGTTACAGCAAAATATTTTTTCATCAGAAACTATTGTATTTGTATCACAGATGTCTCCGCAATGGAAACATGTCGTTTTATCCATAATTATTGACGCATATACTTAGGTGACAAAGGTTAAAAGATAGGAATTTTTTTTATATGATTATTGTCATGTTTTCCTTAATTTTACGATTAAGCAAACAATAGTTTATGAGTAAATGTGATCAATGTATAGTGAGACAGTTTAATTCTCTTAAGTCTTTGACTAAAGATGAGTTAATTAGAATCTCTGGATGTAAAACATCAAGACTAATTAAAAAAGGGGATATCATTTTTGAAGAAGGGGAGACCTTGAATGGCGTTTATTGTATCAAGGATGGTGTTTGTAAACTGTCAAAACTTAGTGCGAATGGAAAAGATCAAATTGTAAAATTGGTTGTAAAAGGAGAACTGTTAGGACAGCGGTCATTAATAAGCGATGAGGCAGCAAACTTGAGCGCAACGGCATTAAATGATATGGAAGTTTGTTTTATTCCTAAGCATGAAATTGTTGGAGACTTAAAAAAGAACACCGACTTTTCATATGATGTTTTACAACAAATGGCTCAAGATTTAAAAGATGCTGATGATATTATTGTAAATATGGCTCAGAAGTCGGTGCGTCAACGATTGGCTGAAACATTAATTTATATTCATGATAATTTTGGTGTATTACCAAATGGGTTTTTGAGTGTTATTTTTTCTCGAGAAGATTATGCAAGCATGGTAGGCACAGCTACCGAGTCTGCAATACGTGTGCTTTCTGAATTTAAGAAACAAGGATTGATCAGTACTGAAGGTAAATCAATTAAAATTGATGACTTAAGCGCCTTAAAGCGAATAGTGTAGCTAATCTCCATGTGAAGATATAACATTTCTAGTGTTAGTTGATCCTCCTTTTCTTTGTTATGTAATTTTAATTTCGGACTAATTTTGTAATAACTTGACTTGTACTATGTAGTGTTTTATGAACAGGACATTTGTCAGCAATCTTAAGGATACGTTGAATTTGGACCTCATCTAGGTCGCCTTCCAAACTTATTTCTCTGTTAAAAGTGTCAATTTTTGCCGAATCAAACTCGCAATTAAGACAATCTTCAGCATGACTTTTGCTATAGCTAGTATGAACTTTTACATTTTGCAAATCCCAATCTTTTTTTCGTTTTACATACATCTGGATCGTCATGGCTGTGCAAGCTGATAAGCCTGCTGAGACTAATTCGTAAGGTGACGGACCAAAATCATTTCCACCATAACTCATAGGTTCATCTGCAGTTATATAATGATTTCCAACCTTCATGGAAGTTGTAAAACCATCTTCTCTATCTAAGCTAGCTATAACTTGATGCTTAGTTTGAAGTTCGTTAACTTCAGGAAGATCTACATACCGTTTGGCCCATCCGGAAATGACATTGCCTACATATAAGGAATCTTTCTTATTCATTAATAAATGATCTGCACCATCAATAGAAACAAAACTTTTGGGATGTTTAGATGCTTTGTAAATCTCTTCTGCATTAATAATACCAACCGTAGTATCTTGTGGTGAATGCATAACTAATAATGCCTTGTTTAGATTGTGAACTACATCTTGCATAGACTTACCTTCTAAGTCATCAATAAATTGTTTTTTAATATTGAATGGCCTACCTCCTAAATTCACTACTGCCTTTCCATTTGTTTTTATATCTTCAATACTACTTCCAAATAAATGTTTTACATGTTCAGGATTTGAAGGAGCACCAATAGTTGCAACAGCTTTTACTGATACTAATTTTGAAGCCGCAAATATTACAGCCGTTCCTCCTAAAGAGTGCCCTACTAATAATGAAGGGGCTTTGTAATTATCACTTAAAAAATTTGAAGCTGCAATGAGGTCTTCAACATTTCCCGAAAAATTGGTGTCTTCAAAATCACCATGACTATCACCTAGACCTGTAAAATCAAATCGTAAAACTCCAAACCCCTGAGAGGTTAATGCTCGACTTACATTTTTTACTGCTGACAGATTTTTTGTGCAGGTAAAACAATGAGCGAATATTGCAAAATTGTGAGGTTGTTGGTCAGTTGGGAGTTCTAATCTCCCAGCAAGTATTTGACCAGCATTATTTTGAAATGTTATTTTTTGAAGATTCATAGATATTGAATTGATTATATAAGTCGTTAATAAGCGACATAACTTTCGTGCACAAAAAAAGCGCTCAGTGAGCGCTTTTTAATTAAAAATTAAGATTTGTTAATCTTCTTGGGGCTTTATTTCTGTATCAATGTTTTCACCATCAATAGGTTGATCAATATTTTTAAGATGTACATCTAGAAATCTTAGAATTCTACTATTTGATTCAATTTGATTTTCTTTTTTCACAAAACCATGACCTTCATCATCGAATAAAACATATTCTACAGGAACACCATTTTTTCTAACTCCAGCAACAATTTCATCAGATTCAACTTGTAAAACACGCGGATCTTGAGCGCCTTGTAAAACTATTAAAGGTTTGGTTACTTTATCTGTGTGAAATAAAGGGGAAATTTGTTTTAAACGAATAGAATCAGCTGAAAAAGGATCTCCTAATTCTTTATATAAAGCTTCTCTAAAAGATTCCCAGTAAGGAGGAATACTTTTTAAAGTACGCATCCAATTAGTAACACCAAAAAGATTAACACCTACGGCAAATTCTTCTGGAGTATAAGTTAGTGCAGCCATCGTCATATAACCACCATAAGAGCCTCCAATGATTCCTATTTTTGTTGGATCAATTTGTGGTTGATTTGCCAACCAATTTTTACCTTCTACACAATCTTGAAGATCTTTTTCACCGTGATTTAAATCATCCATTTGATAAAAAGTCTTTCCATAGCCACTACTTCCACGGTTATTAACTGCTAAAACTGCATAGCCATGATTTACTAAATATTGGATTGTTGAAGAAAACCCTTGTCTAGATTGACCTCCTGGACCTCCATGAACCCAAACTAGAGCAGGAACTTTATTGTCTGCAGATGCTTGATGCGGTAGATAATAAATTGCGGGAATTGTAACTCCATCAAAAGAAGGGTAACGAATTACCTTTGCATTTACTAGATGAGAAGCGTCAATTTCTTTATTTAAAACCTCTGTTAATTGCGTTTGCTTTTTTGATTCTAGATCATACAGGTATAAGTTTGATGGCATATGCGATCCACCTGCATAAAAACGCATCATAGTTTCATCTCTAGAAAACCCTACATTAGTTATACTTTTTCCTTCTATATTTGGTAATTCAATGTTTTTTTGAGCGGAAATATCAAAAACTTCGATAATATTTTTTGCATCTTCGTTTATATAAGTAACTCTATATTTTCCATTATTGGTAAAATAACTTCCTGAAATGTCCCAATCTTTTTGTAACACTTTTTCAATATTACCTGATTCGATATTATATTTCATGAGGCTACTAAATTCTCCACCTGCATCAGTTGTGAAGTAGAAGTCTTTATCATCTAAAGTGAAGTCTTCAGCAGAATTACTACTTAATGTTTTGTTTATTTTGGTTGTTTTGTTTGTGGTTCTATCATATAAAAATAAATCACTATCATTAGTGTTTACTGTCTTACTTAATGCAAATAAATTTTTATTGTTAGAAATTGCAGAAACATCATACCCTTCTTTATTTTCATATAATAGTGTAGATGTGAAATTTTCAATTTCCATTTCGTAAACATCCATAAAACGATTATCTCTTTTATTTGAAGTATAAAAAAAACTTTTATGGTCTTTTGCCCAACCATAAAAACCAGCTCTAGCTCCTTTATCTGGGGTTAATTCTTTAATGCTTCCATCTATATTTCTTAAAAAAAGATGATCAATTTCATCACCATTATTATCCATGTTAAATAGTATTCTATCGTCTTCTGGAAAATAAGAAGTTGCCCAAACAGATGAGCTATCAGATTTTGAAATAGGAGTAAAAATACCGTCTTTGGTAGTAACTGTATAGATATTATAAATTCCTGTACGATTGCTGGTAACTAATAGTTTAGATTTATCTGGAGAAAAACTTCCTCCAAAGACACTTTCATTATCCATTATTTGCTCAATGGAATATTGTTTTAAATTGAGTGCAATATCTTCTTTTTTACTTTCATTATCTTTCTTACATGAAGACAGCAGTACAAGAAGACTTAAAATCAGTAGTTTTTTCATAATTTAATATTTTGATTACTTTTCTTTTTAAGTAGGAAGTAAAAGGTTTAAGAGCTATAAAGTATGAAATTTTCAAAGAACTTTATATTAAAAAACGCTCTGAAATTTCAGAGCGTTTTTTGTTTTAGTCTATTTTAAAGGATTTAATCTCTTTAAAAGGCGAAGCTTTTAAGGCTTCAATTTTTGCTTGATAAGGTTTCCATTCGTCATTAAAAAACATATTGGTTTTATCTAAAGCACTGTTTAAGGCGTCTTTTGCATGTTTTATAAGTGTTTGTTCTGTTGTCGTTAACCCATTTGGTCGAGATCCAGCATAGTATCCCGCAGTTCCAATGCGTTGATTTAAATTAACAGTTGGATCGCTTGTTATGCCTTGACGTTTATCAACTTTACCAAGATATAATGCCAGGACATCATCTATTTTAGTCATCATGCTTTTAGAAGCTTTAATTTGATCCTTATATAATTTTTTATCTAGGGATGCCAAATCTTTACTGAATTTAGAAGCAACATTTTTACTTTCTACCAATTGTTTAACTGCATCAGCAGCGTTTTGTCTGATACTTTGAATTTCTTTTGAGGCATTATAAGTGTCATTGATAGCTTTTTCTGATACATTAATTCTTGGATCTGTTTCAACGGTTATCATGGCTTCTGAAGATTGATCACCAAAGCTCATCACCACCTTATAAGTTCCGGGTTTAACACTAGCGCCACTAGGTTCTCCTCGGCTTGGACGAATTGTTCTTGAAGGTCTATCTCCGCCTTTTTCGTCCATGTACCAAGTCCATTTATGCACACCAGTTTTTTTAGGTGCTTTGCGCTTTAAAGTTCGTATTAAACGGTCACCATCGTATATATTCATATGCACAGAATCCCACTTCACTTTAGTGATTTCTTTATCCGCAACGATATTCTCTTCGTCCTTATTTTCTTTTTTCTTCTTCTTTTTGTCATCATTTTTCGGATCTGTTTTTTTCTTCTCATCGACCTTCACATAATAAGACATAATAGCACCACGACCACGGTTATCTCCATTATATAATGCATCACCACCAAATCGACTTCCTGTTGCTTGTTGATAAGCAGCTTGATATGCGGTTGGAGGATTAAATAAGTTAAGTTTGTTGTTTAAAATAGTATTATTGCTAGCCATTTCACGTAAAGGTCTAATGTCGTCTAATACCCAAGCAGCACGGCCAAACGTGCCAATTACTAAATCATGTTCACGTGGGTGAATTACTAAATCTTTAACTGGAACAGTAGGGAATCCTTCTGTCCACTTTGTCCATTTATCCCCGGCATTAATAGATACATATAAACCATCATCAGTACCTAAAAACATAAGATTAGGTTCTTCAATATCTTCAATAACTGCTAAAGCATAACTTTGTACATCGTTGCCATCTACTATGCGAGTCCATGTTTTGCCATAATCTTTAGTTCTATAAACATAAGGCGTATAATTAAAACGTCTGTAATCATTAGCAACCAAAAGCGCTTCTCCTTTGTTTTTATTAGATGCTTTTATTTGTGGAATCCAACTCCCTTCAGGCAGGTCTTTAATATTTGCTGAAACGTCTGTCCAAGAAGTTCCTCCGTTTTGAGTAAAATGTACTCGACCGTCATCAGTCCCTGCCCAAAGCATGTCTTTTTCGATTGGTGAAGGTTCTATTACTAATACCGTACAATGATTTTCTGCACCAGTAGCATCCATAGATAATCCACCACTTTCATGTTGTTTAAGTTTTTCTGGATCGTTAGTAGTCAAATCTGGTGAAATAAGCGTCCATGTTAATCCTTTATCTATTGATTTATGTACAAATTGACTTCCAAAATAGACTGTATTGTTGTCAAAAGGATCAATGTTTATCGCTGAATTCCAATTGAATCTAAGATTAACATCGGGTTCAGGGTGTGTTGGTCTAACAGAATAATTATTTCCAGTTTGCCAATCGTACCTGCTTACCGAACCTTGCTGACTCATAGTCCATCCATAACGCGAATCGTCTTTGTCTGGAACGACATCAAACCCATCACCAAAACTAATTTCTTGCCAGTAACTATTTCTTATGCCTTGAGCTCTCCAAACATAAGCAGGACCTCTCCAAGAACCATTATCTTGCATTCCTCCATAAACATTATAAGGAAATTCATTATCTACATTAATATGATAGAATTGAGCAACAGGAAGATTACCAATAAAGCGCCATGTTTTACCGCCGTCTTTAGTGATGTTCATTCCTCCGTCATTACCATCAATCATAAATTGCCCATTATTTGGATGAATCCACCATGCATGATGGTCAGGATGTACACCATTGCTAACACCATATGCAGGCATTAGTTCTGAAAAACTTTTTCCGCCATCTTCACTAACATTTACGTAGGTAAACACTGAAAAAACGCGATTTTCATTATCAGGATCTACACGAATATCTGAATAATAAAATGGTCTATTGCCAATACCACCAGAACCTCTTCCGCTTGATTTATCGTTTACTTTACGCCATTTAAAACCGCCATCCGTACTTTTATACAGTGCATTTTTTTTAGATTCAATTAAAGCATAAACAATATTTGGTTTGTTTGGAGCAATTGCCACTCCAATTCTTCCAAGATTCCCTTTTGGTAAGCCGTCTTCATCACTGAGTTTTTTCCATGTTTTTCCTCCATCATGTGTGATATGAAGACCAGAACCTTCTCCACCTGAATTAAAGAACCATGGATCACGCTTGTGTTCCCACATCGCGGCGATTAATTTATTTGGATTAGTAGGATCCATTACCAAATCTGCAGCTCCAGTTTTGATATTGGCGAATAATATATTATTCCATGTTTTACCACCATCAGTAGTTTTGTAAACACCACGTTCAGGATGTTCACCCCAAGGCGACCCGATTGCTGCGGCATAAACGATATCGGGGTTTGTGGGATCAATAATTACTCGATGAATATGACGGGTTTTTTCTAAACCCATAGCCATCCAACTTTTTCCACCATCAAGCGATTTGTAAATACCGAATCCCCCATTTAAGCTATTTCGTGGGTTGCCTTCTCCTGTACCAACCCAAATGACGCTTGGATTTGATTGCTGTATGGCCACAGCTCCAATAGATGCGGTAAGTTCATTATCGAAAATAGGATCCCATTTAATCCCTCCTGAAGTAGATTTCCACAAACCACCAGAAGCAGTTCCAACATACATAACGTCAGGATTATTTGTAACCACATCAATAGCAGTCACACGGCCTGACATACCGCCAGGGCCAATATTACGCGGCTTCATATTTTTTACTAAATCCATTGAGAATTCTTGTGCTGAGAGTATAGTAATACAGAATAGCATCACTAAGGATAGGAGTTTTTTCATTCTAAAAGTTGGTTAGTTAAATTAAGGACGAAAGTTAATAAAAAGTAATCATACAAATCTTAAAGCCTTGTTAATGAATTCAATTAAATACGCGAAATAGTTGTATTTTTATGCTTCTATGAAAAATAAAATTTCCAATAGAAAGGGATTTGTATTTAAAAAATATGAATCACCTTCAAAATCACCCTTTGAAACACTTTTTGAAGTCTTTAAAGAACTTATTACACATACTTCTGGAGATTTCGATGAGGCCTTAGAATGGTTGAGACAATTAGATATTGAATACAAACTCACAACACCAGAATATACCATTGATGATTTTATTGAAGATTTAAAAAAGAAGGGCTACATACGTGAAGAAATTCGACCAAATGGCGAAAAAGGGAACATAATTACAGCTAAAACCGAACGCGCAATTCGTCAACAAGCATTAGAACAGATATTTGGGAAAATTAAA
>JAGSHF010000034.1 GCA_023954685.1 Flavobacteriaceae bacterium
GCATCCACCTGAAAAGACACACCCTTTAAAACTTTTTCGTTTTCAACATAAGAAAATTCAACATTTTTAAAATCGATATCACCTTTAAAATGTTCAACGACTTTAACCCCTGAATCATCTATATTTGCGGTAGTATCGAGTACTTTAAAGACACGATCAGCAGCAACCATACCCATTTGTAACGTATTAAACTTGTTGGCTATTTGATTTAACGGTCTAAACATCATGGGGATAAACATGATAAACGCGGTTAAATCACCCAACGTTGTTAATTGTTGATCTACCACATTTAAACCACCATACCAAACTATCAACGCTAAAGTAATGGATGAAATCAATTCTGCAATTGGAAAAAATATGGAGTTATACCATACTGTTTTGATCCAACCCCTACGGTGTCTGTTATTGATTTCTTTAAAGTTTTTATACTCAATAGCTTCACGCGTAAAAAGTTGAAGAATTTTCATACCAGTGACACGTTCTTGCACAAAGCTATTTAAATTTGAAACTTCATTTCGTACTTCTTCAAAAGCTTTTTTCATATACTTTTGAAATATTTTTGTTGCAAATAAGATGAGTGGCAACGTACAAAACACAATGATACTTAAACGCCAATTCATATAGGCCATCACAAACCCCACAACCGTCATTTTAAGTAAATCACTGAAAATCATAAAAAGACCTTGACCAAAAATATCAGCAATACGCTCCATATCGGTCACAGCGCGTGTAATTAACACCCCAACAGATGAGTTGTTATAATACTTCATTTTAAAACTTAAAATATGCTGAAATAACGCCACTCTAATATCTCTTACCACAGATTGACCTAACCAAGAAACGAAGTAGATAAAAACGAGATTACAAAATACTTCTAAAATTAAAAGTCCACCATAAATCAATATATAATTTAAAAACCCTTCATTTATTTTAGCAGCAATATTTGAATCAATAGCAATCTTAAGAATATAAGGTCTCGCTGCACCAAATCCTGCCAATCCAAATACTGTCAGTAAGGTTCCTGCAAAGATTAATCTATACGGGTCGATATAATTCAATAAACGCTTGAACAATCCAATATCAAAAACCTCTTTACTCACTTTAGCCATCCTAATTCCTTATATCTTTTGGGTATTCAATTTTTGATAAAAATAAACCATGAGCAGGAACTGAAGCTCCCGCGAATGCTCTATTTTTTGATTTTATTATCTGATGCATGTTTTCAACCTCCATCTTACCTGCACCAATTTCCAACAACGTACCCACTATAGCTCTAACCATATTTCTTAAAAAACGATCGGCCTGTATGGTAAAAACAAGCATCCCATCATGTTCGGACCAAGTCGCTTTCATGAGCTTACAATTATAAGTTTTTACATCTGTATTACTTCTAGAAAAACACTTAAAATTTTCATAATTAAACATGATCTCGGCGGCGCTATTCATTTTAGCAACATCCAATTGTTGTTTCACATAATACGACATGTCAAACGCAAAGACATTTTTGTTCAAACTAATGTGATAATGATATAATCTGCTTACTGCACCAAATCTAGCATGTACATCTTCATGAACTTCAAAAATTTCAGATATCGCAATATCTTTTGGTAAAAAGGCATTAAGTCTATATGTGAGTTTATCTGTGTCTATTTTATGGTCATAATCAAAATGTGCAATCATTTGTTTTGCATGTACCCCTGCATCTGTCCTTCCTGCTCCAACTACTGCAATCTGAGATTGCAATAACTTGGATATCGCATTTTCGAGTACTTCTTGCACAGAAACTGCATTAGGTTGATTTTGCCAACCATGATATCCCTTACCGTTGTATGAAAATTCAATAAAATACCTCAATTATAAATACTACTTTTGTTTACGAAGCTACAAAGATAAATTTATTCCTTCTAAGAAGGAGCTGTTATTAGCAAAAACAGAATTGTATTTTTTTACAGCATTTAAGCATGACAAAAATTCTATTATTATCAGATACACATAGCCATATAGATGCCACCATCTTAAAGTATGTGAAACTGGCTGATGAAGTATGGCATGCTGGCGATATTGGGGACCTTACGGTGACAGACACCATAAAAGGGCTTAAACCAATACGTGCTGTTTATGGTAATATTGATGATAAAGAAGCGCGTTCAGAATTCCCGTTAGATTTGCATTTTACATGTGAAGAGGTTAATGTCTTTATAACCCATATTGGCGGTTACCCTAACCGTTATAACCCCAGAATTAGAACAATACTACAAAAAAAACCGCCAGATTTATTTATCAGCGGACATTCTCATATTTTAAAAGTGATGCCTGATAAAAAGCTTGACCTCTTACATATGAATCCTGGAGCTATTGGCAAACACGGATTTCATCAAGTAAGAACGATGCTACGCTTTGAGATAGAAGGTAGTGTTATAAAAAACTTAGAAGTTATCGAACTTAAACGTTGATATAAAAAGAAAACTCAAAGCTTTCACTTTGAGTTTTCAACGCACTAATACTACTAAGATGATAGGTTTATCTCAATCGATCAACCGATTTTACAAGATCTTCATCCTTTTTTATGGCTTTATTGGCTAAAACCAAAAATACGATAGAAAAAATAGGTAGAAGCATCCCAATACCTTTCTCAGAAACGTTAGTTTCTCCAGATAAATTTAGCGAGCGATACACAAATAATCCTAGTAAAATAAAGTTTAATATGATGTTAAGCCGTCCCAAAACAAATTGTAACTGCCTATTGTTAAACATTCCTATGGCAATTAACGCTAATATTGCCGAACCTAAAAATAAACCCAAATACATATAGTCATCTACAGCAAAGAATTCATCGCCTTCTTTAGTGGTCCATAAATTAAATACGAATATCAAACCTGCCGAAATTGCGGCAACAACTACTAAGTAAATGGTTTGAATTCTTTGAAGCATTTTTAAGTAATGAGGCACAAAAATAACAGTTTCTTTTTTAATTCAAATACAAATTATTAAAAATAAAGTTGTATAATTGCAATAGTCTTGCACAAGTAATTGATACTGTGCAATCGAAATCTTCTAAAAAATTCAATTTTTAATTTTTTCTTCAATTTTCACTACTGAAAGCATAAGTCAAAATTATTTCTCAGATAAACTAATTATTCTATTCAACAATGTTTGAAATTTCACAATTAAAAGAAAAGAAACTTCCAGAATTACAGGAAATAGCAAAAAACCTAAACATTTCGAAGTATCGTTCACTTAAAAAATTAGATTTGGTATACCAAATTTTGGATTACCAAGCTGCTAACCCTGTAGCTGTAAAGCCGGCAGAAAAAGTAGCACGACCTCAAAAGCCCAAACCAAAAAGAGAGCGTGTCCAAAGAAACAAAGATGTCTCTAATCAAAAAGCTTTAGATTTAAAACCGACTCCTTCAAAACCAACTCATACAAAACAAACAAAGCAAGAGGCCATAACGGAATCTAAACCTGAAGCACCTCGTTCTGAAACAAACAAACCAGACGCTCCACAAGCGCCTAAACAAGAACCACAAAAAAGAGAGGCTCAACAGCGACCACCGCGCGAAAAACGAGACAATTCTAAACAAAAAGACAATAAGCCTCAAAATCAAAACAGGGGTCAAAATAAAAATCAAAAAGGAAATCACAATCAAGATCACAAAAAAGATAACGGCAATAAAGACAATCGTAATCGTTATCGTGAACCAGATTTTGAATTTGATGCGATCATTGAAAGTGAAGGCGTATTAGACGTTATGCAAGATGGTTATGGGTTTTTAAGATCTTCGGATTATAACTACCTATCGTCGCCAGATGATATTTATGTTTCTCAATCGCAAATCAGACTTTTTGGATTAAAGAAAGGTGATACTGTACTAGGAAATGTACGTCCCCCAAAAGAAGGTGAAAAATACTTCCCTTTAATAAAGGTGATAAAAATCAATGGCATGGACCCTCAAGTGGTACGTGACCGTGTGGCATTTGAACATTTAACTCCTTTATTCCCGCAAGAAAAATTCAATATTGCTGAAAAACAAAGTACCATTTCTACAAGAATAATGGATTTGTTCTCACCTATTGGAAAAGGACAACGTGGCATGATTGTTTCACAACCAAAAACAGGTAAAACCATGTTACTTAAGGACGTTGCTAACGCAATTGCAGCAAATCACCCTGAAGTATACCAAATGATTTTACTTATCGATGAGCGTCCTGAAGAAGTTACAGATATGCAACGCAATGTTCGTGGTGAAGTTATCGCTTCAACATTTGATAAAGAAGCTCATGAGCATGTTAAGATTGCAGATATTGTTTTAGAAAAAGCAAAACGACTTGTAGAATGTGGTCATGACGTTGTTATTCTTTTAGATTCTATAACACGTTTAGCAAGAGCATATAATACCGTACAACCTGCTTCAGGAAAAATATTGAGTGGTGGTGTTGATGCCAATGCATTACACAAACCAAAACGTTTCTTTGGTGCGGCGCGTAATATTGAAAATGGAGGATCACTAACTATTATTGCTACAGCTTTAACAGAAACAGGTTCTAAAATGGATGAAGTTATCTTTGAAGAATTTAAAGGTACTGGTAACATGGAATTACAGTTGGATAGAAAAATATCGAACCGTAGAATCTTCCCTGCTATTGACCTTACATCTTCAAGTACACGTAGAGATGATATTTTATTAGATGCCAATACGATTCAACGTATGTGGGTAATGCGTAAATACCTTGCTGATATGAATCCTGTAGAAGCTATGGAATTTATTAATGACAGGTTTAAACAAACTCGTAATAACGAAGAGTTTTTAATATCAATGAACAGTTAAATATCATATTAACTAATCTATATATAAAAGCCTCAATAGCAATTTACTATTGAGGCTTTTTTTTACCTGAACTTTTAAAGTCATTTGACTTTTAGGCAACAAAAAAACCTCTCAAAACTGAGAGGTTTTTATATATCTTAATCTAAGCTTCTAAATTATAGAGAAGCTACATACTTTGTTAAACCAGATTTTAAATTAGCTGCTTTATTAGCGTGAATGATATTACGCTTAGCCAATTTATCAATCATTGAAACTACAGCAGGGAATAATTTCTCTGCATCAGCTTTTGTTGTCATATCACGTAATTTCTTAATAGCATTACGCGTAGTTTTATGCTGATACTTGTTTCTTAAACGTTTAGCTTCGTTACTTCTAATTCTCTTTAACGCTGACTTATGATTTGCCATTTTGTTTTTTCTTATTATATAGTTGTAGCCCGTAGGGGAATCGAACCCCTCTTACATGGATGAAAACCATGCGTCCTAGCCGATAGACGAACGGGCCATTTATCTTTTGAGAATGCAAAATTAAAAATAAATTTTTAATCCTACAATAATTTTCAAAAAACGAACAATGTTTCCATTGCGGATGCAAAAATACAACTATTTTTAAATGTTGCAACTTCTAAATGAAATTTTTTATAAAAAGTTTCATTTAATAGGCTTTCGCAAATAAAACACGCTCTTTTGAAGGCTTACCGGTCAATACACAAACCCCAGCCTCCTGAATATTATTCATTGGAATTAAACGTATTGTCGCTTTTGTAAGTTCCTTTATTCTGTCTTCAGTTTCCGTGGTACCATCCCAATGTGCTGATACAAATCCCGATTTAGTTTCTAAAATATGTTTAAATTCCTCAAAGGTATTGGCTTCACTTATATGCGTATCCCTAAAATTTAAAGCTTTTTGAAACAATGCATCTTGAATTTCACTCATTAAAGATGTAATCGTTGACGTTAACGTATCCATTGTTACAATTTGCTTTGTTAAGGTGTCACGTCTTGCCAATTCTACAGTGCCGTTTTCCAAATCTTTAGGTCCTATCGCAATGCGCAATGGCACCCCTTGCAATTCATGCTTAGCAAACTTAGCACCTGGCCTAAATGTTGTTCTATTATCAAACTTCACGGTGACACCTTGAGCTCTCAAGTCCTTCATAATATCATTAGCAACTTGAGATATTTCATCCAATTGTTCATTTGATTTATATATAGGTACAATAACAACTTGATTCGGTGCCAAATTTGGAGGCAATACTAATCCTTTGTCATCACTATGTGTCATGATCAATGCGCCCATTAATCGAGTAGAAACACCCCATGACGTCGCCCAAACATAATCTTGTTTACCTTCTTTATTAGCAAATTTTACATCAAATGCCTTGGCGAAATTTTGTCCTAAAAAATGGGATGTTCCGGCTTGTAAGGCTTTTCCATCTTGCATCATAGCTTCAATACAAAAGGTTTCTTCGGCACCAGCGAAACGTTCACTTTCTGTTTTTAGTCCTTTAATTACTGGCATTGCCATAAAGTTTTCAGCAAATTCAGCATACACATTATTCATTAATTCAGCTTCAGTTAAGGCTTCTTGTCTTGTTTCATGTGCTGTATGCCCTTCCTGCCATAAAAATTCTGCCGTGCGCAAAAACAAACGTGTTCGCATTTCCCAACGCACCACATTAGCCCATTGATTGATCAATAAAGGTAAATCTCTATATGATTGAATCCACCCTTTATAAGTGTTCCAAATGATGGCTTCGCTGGTAGGTCTTACTACGAGCTCTTCTTCTAATTTTGCTTCGGGATCAACTCTTAATTTCCCTGGTTTATCCGGATCATTTTGCAACCTATAATGCGTAACGACAGCACACTCCTTAGCAAATCCTTCCGCATTTTTTTCTTCAGCCTCAAATAAACTTTTAGGTACAAAAAGTGGAAAATATGCATTTTGATGGCCTGTTTCTTTAAACATTCTATCTAATTCTGCCTGCATTTTTTCCCAAATAGCATATCCGTAAGGTTTTATTACCATGCAACCTCTTACTGCCGAATTCTCGGCAAGGTCAGCTTTGACAACCAGTTCGTTATACCATTTTGAATAATCTTCACTCCTACTTGTTAGGTTTTTACTCATGTTTTGCTTTTTGGCACAAATATTGTGACTGTGTTAAATATTAAAATAGTTGCACAAAACTAACTATTTTTGTAATGTCCAACAATTAATTTAGTGAGATATGCAGATATATAACTACTTAAAATCTAAAATACTAACCTTGAGTGCTTTTGCCATGATTTTGGCATTGGCATCTTGTGGATCATATCAACATGCGGGATATGAAGATGATATTTACGGAAGCTCAAAAAAAGAGCAAGTTCAATATGTAGAAAATAACACAGCCTCTAATAACGAGGCGAGTAATTCCAATTATTACCAAAATTATTTCAAGGAAAAAGCTGAAAATTCTGCATCAACAGCCGATAGTAATGATATTATATTCACGGACATAGATTCTTATCAAGGTGATTATGCAGATACTGATTCTCTATATTACGAAAACACTGAACCTAATACCGGCTATGGTGGTTGGGGACAAAACTCAACATCGGTAAGTATTAATGTATTTAATAGTTTTAATACCGGATGGTATGGTTCTTATTGGGGCTATGGTTATGGTTATGGCTGGGGTTATGGTTATGGATACGGCTGGGGCTGGGGTGGTTATTACCCTATTTGGTGCCCTCCTTATCATGGCGGATACTACCCTGGATACGGTGGTGGATACTACGGTGGTTACTATGGCTATAGAGCGGCTTCATATAATGCAACACGAAGAAATGCCGTATATGATAATCGTTTAGCGAGCAATAATACGGTTCGCCGAAGTGGAAACACAGGCAACTCAAGAAGAAATTACAGCAATTCAGCTCGAGTTGGCAACAATTATGGACGTAATAATTATGCATCATCAAGAGCTACTGTTAATAATACAAGGAGGCCGAACTACAATTCGTCGTCTAGAGTTAAATATAATACTACAAGATCAAAATACAATCAGAAAGGCAATAACACACAAAGAGGTTATAATCTTCAATCTAGAAATAGAAATGCGACCTCAAATAGCAGTCGTAGTACAGCACGTTCCAGTTCATCTAGAAGTAGCAACGTAGGTAGAAGCTCTGGAGGATCCAGATCATCAGGCGCTTCTTCAAGAGGCTCTGGAGGATCTTCAAGACGCGGAGGCAACAACATGTAGCAATCATTTAGAAAAAAGAAAAATTGATATGAAAAAGTTATTATTACTATTCGTAGGTGTCCTTGTTATGCCTTTATGTTATGGTCAAGACATCACTGATGCCGTCAGGTATTCAACTGGCGATGTTAAAGGTACAGCCCGATTTAGAGGTATGAGTGGTGCTTTTGGCGCACTAGGCGGAGACATGTCAGCCGTTAGCATAAATCCTGCTGGTTCAGCTATTTTTAACAGCACACATTTATCATTTACATTAGGTACTGAAGCCGTTGATAATACCGCTGAATATTTTGGAAATTACAACAATTCATCAGATTCCTTCTTCAAATTTAGTCAAGCCGGATCAGCATTCGTTTTTAAAAACAATGATCAAAGTTCTCCTTTTAATAAATTAGTCTTAGGATTCGCTTATGAACGCACGGGTAATTTTGATAATACCTTTTTTGCCTCAGGAATAAATAACAATTCTATTGATAGTTATTTTCTTGCAAATGCTCAAGGTTTACCGTTAGAAGAGATTTCAGCATTTCCAGGGGAATCTTACACCTACGCTTATGGAGAAATTGGAGCTGCATATGGCAGTCAACATCAACAAGCTTTTCTAGGCTACGAATCGTTTATTTTAGAACCAGATACATTTCAGGACAATAACACCAATTACACCTCCAATATTGCACCAGGTTCTTTTCGACAAGACTATTCATTTGCATCGTCTGGATATAATAGCAAGTTTACTATGAATGGTGCCGCACAAATTGAAGACAACATATATCTGGGTGTGAATTTAAATTCTCATTTTTTAAATTACAATCAATCAACATATCTTTATGAAACCAATGATAATACTGGATCAGTAGTTAAAGAAGTTGGTTTTAGAAATAACCTGTCAACTTATGGTTCTGGATTTTCTTTTCAAGTTGGCGGAATTGCCAAAGTAGGTGACATATTGAGGTTAGGCATTGCATATGACTCTCCAATTTGGTACCGATTAAATGATGAAACGACACAATACATAACTACGACACGTGAAGAGTCAGATAATTATATCAGACAAATCATTGACCCTCGCATTGTGAATATTTTTGCATACTATAAAATTCAAACACCGTCTAAACTTACAGGTAGTATGGCATTAGTATTAGGAAAGATCGGACTTCTTAGTTTTGACTATTCTAGAAAAAATTATTCAAACACAAAATTCAGCCCTTCATCCGACCCTCATTTCTCAGATCAAAACAGACTCATAACTAATAGTTTAAAAGCTGCAAATTCATATAAAGTTGGTGGTGAAGTAAGACACAAACAATTAAGCTTAAGAGGTGGATATAGGTTTGAGCAAAGCCCATACAGAGATTCTAATATTCAAGATGATTTAACCGGTTATTCTTTTGGCTTAGGTTATAATTTTGGTAATACAAGGTTTGATTTTGCTTATGACCAAGCCAAACAAACTTCAAGTCATCAACTTTATAATATTGGCCTTACCGACACGGCCAACGTTGATTCTAAATATTCAAACTTTACTTTCACAATTGCGGTCACATTATAACCAAACGCCATAATTAATCAATTTTTTTTAGGTCGACTTATTTTGTTAGCAACAAAACCCTCTAATTACACAAATTAAAAGAGAATGTAATTACAGTAACCTTGTGATTATCAGTGAAAATTAATACTGGTTTTTCATGATTAAAAATTATTGAAATGCTTATCTTTGTGCCCAATTTACACTAAATTTATTTAGGACAATACGATGAAATTAGAAAACAATTTTGAAGATTTTGAAGCTTTAGGAGATGAGCATATTGGCACATCGGCGAATACACCATTGCGCAAAGATGCTTTCAAACTTACCAAAGGTGAAAAAATAGATATCATTAAAGATGATGTTAGGCACATCATGGAAACCCTTGGATTAGACCTTAGTGATGATAGTTTAAAAGGGACACCAAATCGTGTTGCCAAAATGTTTGTAAAAGAAATTTTTGGTGGTCTAGATCCTGATCAAAAGCCAAAGGCATCCACTTTTGAAAACAAATACAAATATGGTGAAATGCTCGTTGAAAAAAATATTACGGTGTATTCTACTTGTGAACATCACCTGTTACCAATAGTAGGTAGAGCTCATGTAGCATATATTTCAAATGGTACCGTTGTTGGGCTTTCAAAAATGAACCGCATTGTAGATTATTTTGCAAAACGCCCTCAAGTTCAAGAGCGCCTTACCATTCAAATCGTTGAAGAGCTGCAACAAGTTTTAAACACAAAAGATGTGGCTTGTGTTATTGATGCCAAACATTTATGTGTAAACTCTAGAGGTATTAGAGATATTGAAAGTAGTACGGTAACCAGTGAATTTGGCGGCCAATTTAAAGACAAATCAACTCGTAAAGAGTTTTTAGACTATATCAGAATGGACACTAAGTTCTAAACTACAAAAGCACGAGTAACCCATTAATCCACCAAGCCAAAAAATGCAGCTATATAACGATCAACACTTAAAGATTTACAATTCTATATCTGGAAAAAAAGAAATTTTCAAGCCTATCAATCAAGGTTATATAGGCATGTACGTTTGCGGCCCTACGGTTTATAGCAACGTTCATTTAGGAAATGTAAGAACTTTTATGTCTTTTGACATGATCTTTAGGTACTTCAAACATTTGGGCTATAAGGTGCGTTATGTGCGTAATATTACGGATGCTGGCCATCTTGAAAATGATGCTGATGAAGGTGAAGATCGCATTGCAAAAAAAGCGAGAATTGAACAAATTGAACCCATGGAAGTGGTGCAAATGTATACCGTAGATTTCCATAACATTTTAGATAAATTCAATTTTTTACCACCTAGTATAGAGCCAACAGCAACCGGACATATTATAGAGCAGATTGAAATTATTAAAGAAATATTAAGCAAAGGATTGGCTTATGAAATCAATGGCTCTGTCTATTTTGATGTTTTAAAATTTAACGAAACTCACAATTACGGCAAATTAAGCGGCAGGAATGTTGAAGATTTAATACACAATACAAGAGTTCTTGACGGGCAATCTGACAAAAAAAATCCTCAAGATTTTGCACTTTGGAAAAAAGCCGAACCGCAACATATTATGCGCTGGCCATCACCGTGGAGTGATGGGTTTCCAGGATGGCATCTTGAATGTACTGCAATGAGCACAAAATATTTAGGTGAACAATTCGATATTCATGGTGGTGGTATGGACTTAAAATTCCCTCATCACGAATGTGAAATTGCACAGGCTGAAGCTTGTAATAATCAAAGCCCTGTAAATTACTGGATGCATGCCAATATGCTGACGCTTAATGGGCAAAAAATGGCAAAATCCACAGGAAACAATATATTACCAGAAGACATATTTACAGGTAATACGGATAAATTAAACAAAGGGTTTTCGGCAAGTGTTGCACGATTCTTTATGATGCAAGCACACTATAGGAGTATTTTAGATTTCAGTAGTGCTGCGTTAGAAGCCTCTGAAAAAGGCCACAACAAACTTATGGAAGCCATTGCGACATTAGACAAACTTCCAGTTTCAGCCAAATCATCAAACTTTGATGTGAACACTTGGAAAAAAGCATGTTATGATGCGCTTAATGATGATTTCAACACTCCTATTTTAATTGCAGAATTATTTAGCGCTGTTAAATTCATCAATCAAGTTAAAGATGAAAAAGCCACTATTTCTGAATCAGATTTAAAACTGCTATCAACGACAATTAGAGCCTTTGTTTTTGATGTTTTAGGCTTATTAGAATCAACTGGAGAAAGCTCTAATGGGACAGATAAATTATCAGATACTGTAGAATTACTTATTAGACTGCGTGCAGAGGCCCGAGCTAATAAAGATTTCGCACTTTCTGATAAAATTCGCGATGAATTAGTAGCTATCGGAATTCAATTAAAAGATGGTAAAGATGGCACTTCGTTTTCGACTAACTAATCATGTTGAAAAAAGTTCTCATCGCGCCTTTTCTTTTCCTTATTAGGATTTATCAATATGGTATATCCCCCTACTTACCATCGACTTGCAGATATCAACCAACCTGTTCATATTATACGGTTGAAGCTTTAAAAAGACATGGATTGCTGTATGGCGGTAAATTAGCGCTTAAAAGGATTTTTAGTTGTCATCCGTTTGGAGGCAAAGGTTTTGACCCAGTTCCTGAAAAGAAGAAATAAAATAGACGCTTAAGTTTAGGTTAAGATTGTATTTCATAACAATTCTCTATATTTACGCAAGAAAAAAACAAACCTATGCATTTTTTACAAATCGTTTGGGATCCTGCTTCAGAAGGCATCAATCTCTTTGGCGACTTTACGATTCATTATTATAGTTTAATGTGGATGCTTGCCTTTGTATTGGGCTGGTACATCATGAAGAAAATATATCTGAATGAGCAGCAATCTGAAGAAAAACTAGATTCTCTTTTTATTTATTCAGTCTTAGGGATTATGATAGGCGCTCGAGTGGGCCATGTCTTGTTTTATCAATCTGAACTTATTCTTGAAGATCCATTAAGTATCTTTTTACCTTTTAAATTTGCCGGCGGTTTTGAATTCACAGGCTTTAGAGGCTTGGCAAGTCACGGCGCTGCGATAGGCATGATTATTTCTATGTACTTATACAATAAAAAGGTTTTGAAAAAATCAGTTGTTTGGATTTTAGATCGTGTTGTTGTTCCCGTTGCATTGGGAGCAATCTTTGTTCGTCTTGGAAACTTCTTCAATTCTGAAATGATAGGAAAACCAGCAGACGAGTCATTACCCTGGGCTGTTGTCTTTAAAAAACTAGATAATGTTGCACGACACCCAGGTCAATTATACGAAGCTTTTGGTTATGTGTTTGTGTTTTTAATTTTATGGTTCTTGTATTGGAAAACTAAAAAAAGAGAGCAAATTGGATTTCTTTTTGGATTGTTTTTAGTGTTACTAATGACCGTTCGCCTTTATGTTGAGCAATTTAAAATTGAACAAGTAACAGGACGCGAGGATTGGATTATGGGCATGAATACGGGTCAGGTTTTAAGTATTCCATTTATATTGATAGGTTTGTATTTTATGTTTATGTACAAGCCAAAGCAAGCTTAGCGATGTTTAAATTTTTAAAAATTTATACAACAACAGCTTTTTTACTACTCATAATCTCTATTGGTTTCACCTCCTGTAAAAAAGAGCAAAAGGCTAGCACCCCCATTATAGTTGAGTTCAAAAAAGAAGGGGAGCTTCGTCTGATCAAGCAGGATACAGATTCACTAATTAAGCAGTTTAATATTGAATTTGCTGAAGATGAATACGAAACTCAAACTGGCTTAATGAATCGGTATAGCATGCAAGACCACCAAGGCATGTTATTTATTTTTCCAAATAGTCAACCACGCTCTTTTTACATGAAAAACACATTTATTTCATTAGACATCATTTACATTGATGAACAAATGAAAATTGTAAGTTTTCAAAAAAACGCAAAACCAATGGATGAAACATCACTTCCGTCAGGTGTTCCTGCAAAATATGTTTTAGAAATTAAGGCGGGATTAAGTGACCAACTTCAACTTGCCATTGGCGATAAAATACAGTATCACAAGAACTAATTACTCATACTTTATACTGGCATATGCCACCCAATGTCTTTGTGTTGCTATTGCAGTAGTCCCCATTCCCAAATCTTCAACTTTAATGAGTTCATGATCAATACTGGATTGGTAATGCATAAACTCACCCTGTAATGGTTGATCATCAATTAGCAGGTTGAGATTGTTTGCAAAACTTAATCCAAAGGGTACAGAATAACGTCCGCACCACACCCATTTATATTCCTTATAATCGTCATGTTGCACCGTATATTCCGTAAAACGTTTTATTTTTTCAGGTGTTATAGCATCACTTAAACATGTTTCAACAATTTCAACATCCATCAACCTTGCCTTTTCAGTTCCAGCATCGTCAGTACCAAAAGGTGCTAAATCACCACTCCACTCTTCATCACCATAATGTACAGCATCGTTTGAGATCACTATAGCAATATCATTGCCATAACTTAAGTTATTAGATTCTAATACTTTTTTAACAGCTTCCGCCAAATCCATGCTAACAGACGTTATCATTTCATAATCAATATAAGGCACTAATATTGGTATGATTTCTAAATCTGGGTCCTTACGGTGCAAAAAAGGCACTATAGCCTCTAAAGAATGCTCTAAAGCTTGCATGCTATCATGTACAATAAAATTAGTTTCATTCATATTATTTCTGATTACTACATTTAAATCTGACACTTTTAAATCACCATAAGGCGATTGCCAATGCGTATAATCACCAAAAATTATCTTATCCTGTAGGTCAAAATTTCGAGCTCTATGCGCCACACCAATTAAAATAATGGTGTTTGCATTAATGCCTTTTAATGATTCATAATATAAGCGTCCAGCATATTTATAGTCATCATGTGGGCTTATCACTGCTTTCCAGCTCAAATTATTTTTAGAATCTTTAATACCAAGTCTATTGTAGATAGAATCCATCTGCCAGTCGTATTGGGCAAAACCAATAGTATCATGTACATGTCTAATATTTTTTTTTACTTGAATTATAGATTCCGACTTAACTTCCACCTCTGATTTATTTTGTTTACAACCTACAACAAAAAGGCAGGTAAGGCTCAATAACAATATTGATTTCATAACTTAAAATTTTGATTAAAGTTAAGACTTTATAAAATAAAAAACCTCTCTGCGTATACAGAGAGGTTTTTAAATTTATAGTAAATAAAAGAATTACTTCTTCTTCTTTTCTAATCTGTTGATCGTATCTGTCATAATTGGTGTTGCAATAAAAACAGATGAATATGTCCCTACGATGACCCCTACAATTAATGCGAATAATAATCCTCTTAATGACTCAGCGCCAAAGATGAACATTGCCAACAATACCACTAATGTTGTTAAAGAGGTATTTAAGGTTCTACTTAAGGTACTGTTTAGTGCCGTATTAACAGTTTTATCAAACTTCCAGCTTGTATGCTCATTGAAAAATTCTCTAATTCTATCAAATACAACCACGGTATCATTCAATGAATATCCAATTACCGTTAAGATTGCCGCAATAAAGGCTTGATCAATTTCCATACTAAATGGCATGAACCTCCAAGTGATTGAAAAGATTCCCAATACAATCAAAACATCATGAAATACTGCAGTTACAGCACCAAGTGAATATTGCCATTTTTTAAATCGTAATAAGATGTATAAGAACACTACAATAAGCGATCCTAAAATTGCCCAAATTGAAGATTTCTGAATATCATCTGCAATCGTAGGACTTACTTTCCCAGAATACATTATACCTACATTTTCATCTTCGTTTGGAGCAGAAAATTCAGCGTAATCTATACCATCTGGTAAAAATGTACCTAACGATTCATATAACTTTGATTGTACTTCCTCATCAGCTTCTGGTGAGTTTTCATCAATCTTATATTTAGTAGAAATCTTTAATTGATTAGCATTTCCAATAGTTTTAACTTCTGCACTTCCAAAAGTTGCAACTACAGCGCCTTTAATTTCTTCAACATTTACATCTTGTGCAAAACGCACTGTATACGTTCTACCACCAACAAAATCAATACCTTCATCTAGTCCTGTTGTAAACAAAGACCCTAGTCCTCCAAGAATAATTAATGCAGAAATACCATAAGCTATTTTACGTTTTTTTAAGAAATCAATATTAATATTTCTGAATAAACCTTTTGTTATAGATGTAGAGAACTCTAATTTACCACCTCTGTTCACATACCAATCAATTAATAATCTTGTGATAAAAATTGCTGTAAATAATGAAGTTACAATACCTATTAATAAGGTTGTTGCGAATCCTTTAATAGGACCTGTTCCGAACACAAATAAGATAAGAGCCGTTAAACCTGTAGTAATATTGGCATCCAAAATTGAAGATAAGGCATTGCTAAATCCATCTTGAATGGCATCTTTTTGACCTTTACCCTTAGTTAACTCTTCTCTAATTCGCTCGTAAATTAATACGTTAGCATCTACCGCGATACCAATGGTTAATACAATTCCTGCAATTCCAGGCAATGTTAATACTGCGCCTAACCCCGATAACACACCAAAGATTAATAAGATGTTTAATATTAAGGCAACATCAGAGAAAATTCCTGCTTTACCATAGTAGAACAGCATCCAAATTAACACTAAAGTTAAGGCGATCATGAACGATTTCATACCGCTATCAATAGCCTCTTTACCTAGAGATGGTCCAACAACTTCCGCTTGAACAATATCAGCAGAAGCTGGTAATTTACCTGCTCTTAAAACGTTAGCTAAATCCACCGCTTCATTAAGTGTAAATTGCCCTGAAATTTCTGAATTTCCACCAGCAATTGCTCCAGTTGTAACACCTGGTGCAGAATATACGATGTTATCTAAAACAATAGCAATTTGTCCGCCAGTATTAAAAGCATTTCCGGTCATTTCTTCCCATACTTTAGCACCTTTCCCATTCATTTGCATAGATACTGTTGGCTTACCGTTTGGCGCATAAGATTGACGCGCATCAGTAATAACTGCGCCGCTTAATGGTGGTTCATTATCTCTGTTTCCACGTAAAGCATATAACTCAATAAACTCACTGTCTTTTGGTTGAAGACCCCATGCAAATCTCACATAACGCTGTTCTGGTGACAATGCTGCTCTAACTTGAGGGTTATTTAAATACTCATTAACTTGATCTTTATCTTTAGCTTCAAACATGGCTACAACCGGTCCACCAGCATACCCTTGTCCTCTTACTAAATCAATTAAAGGATTAACCGATGCTACTGCAGTAGTATCGGTTGAAGTTTCGCCTAATAAGTTTGAAATATCATCTTCTTCTTGATCTTGAGATTCAACCGCTTCAACTGGCGCCTCAACATCAACGATACTCTTTAATACATCATTAGCTTGAACGATGAATGGTAAAAATTCTTCACCCTTATAAGCATCCCAAAACTCTAATTGAGCAGTAGTTGTAATTAATTCTGTAGCACGCTTTTTGTCTTTAACTCCTGGAAGCTCTACTAAAATACGTCCCGAATTTCCTAAACGTTGAATGTTAGGCTGTGTTACACCAAATTGGTCAATACGTTTACGTAATACTTCAAATGCTGAAACAATAGATTCATCAATTTTAGTTTCTAAGATTGGTCTTACTTCATCATCGGTCATGTTGAAGGTAATCTCATCGCTTAAATCTCTGTTTGCAAAAATATCAGGTGACGCTAATTTTGTATCGCCTTTAATAGCATCAAAAGCAACAAAGAAATCCTCTACATAAGTATTTTGACTGTTTTTTTGTAATTCCTTAGCATCTGCAAGCGCTTTGTTGAAAATAGGATCCTTACTATTGTTTGCTAACCCTTTTAAGATATCATCTACTGATATTTGAAGAATAACGCTAATACCACCTTTAAGGTCAAGACCTAAATTCATGGCCTTTTCTTTAACTTCTTTAAATGTAAAAGCAGCTACACCAACATTAAATACTGGCTCATTAGTTAATGAATCTAAATATTTTGTTTCTTCAGCACTTCGTTTAGAATCGTACTCCGATTCTGTTTCTGCTATTTTACTAATTGCAATTTCTTTCGCATTGCTTTCAACTTGATTCGCTTTAAATGTGAATGATAATTGGTAGATACTTACCAAACCAAACAACAAAGCAAATAGTTTTACTAATCCTTTATTCTGCATTTTTCTGTGTTTTAGTCAAATTTTAATCCCAATTTTGGGCGAGCAAATATAGAATTTCCTCTACGATTTGACAATTTTTGTTTTTTATTAAGATGGTGATTGTTGAAACTTCTAATTCCCAATGCGCTTGAGATTTAAAAGTGTAAATTATGAAGTATGTTTGAAGTGAGGTCCAGCCCTAACTTCCGGTATATTCTGAGCATTATAATCTATTGCGATAGCAATATTATTTCTAAATTTTAATTGTTGACAAACGTATTTGTTAGTGGTCTTGGGGTTAACCTCTTTATAAGTATGGTATGCAATAGAATTATAAAAGCGATCTCCATCTATTTTAAATTCTACTACTGTATTCCCATCAAAACCTTGAAAAATATCACTGCTTGTCTGTATTTCAAATATATCGATGTTATAACTTACAGCGGCATCTCCTAAAGGAAATTCTACCGGAGTTTCGTTATGCTGAAAAGAGCTATTCTCGAGGTCAAGATTTTTGTCTTTAGAAAGGGCATTTCTAATTTGATTCACCTCAGCATTACTATAATAAGTAATCTTGAGCCTTCCGTGTTCTCCTTCGTTAATTTGAATATTACTAGCACCAATATCTTGCAATTGCTTAGTCACCTCAGCCAACTCACGTTGTGCCGCATCAGAAGACACCTCAACATCTGTAAATTGTACTACAATTTCCTGGTTTGGGGCAGGGTCCTGTTGTTGGTTAACAACACCTGCTAGGGTTAGAACAATAAGAAGTGTACAAAAGTACCATCTGCTTTTCATGCGCCAAATATAAAAAAATAAAGACTGTATCTCTACAGTCTTTACATAAATATCAATATTAACTTATAATTGTTATAATTCTAGTAAACCATTGGTCTTTTTAACACCTTCAGCACTTTCAGACATATGCGCTTTTTCAGCATCACTTAATTCGATTTCAACAATATTCTCAATTCCGTTTTTCCCAAGAATTACTGGTACTCCTATACATAAATCATTAAGGCCATATTCACCTTCTAATAACGTTGAACAAGGAAACATTTTCTTTTGATCACAGGCAATAGCTTGCACTAATCCAGAAACTGCAGCACCCGGTGCATACCAAGCAGAAGTTCCTAATAATTTAGTAAGTGTTGCTCCTCCAACCTTAGTATCTTCTTTTACTTGTGCTAGTCGTTCTTCTGATAAGAATTCAGAAACTTTCACACTATTACGGGTAGCATGTGCTGTTAATGGCACCATCCCTTTATCACTATGTCCACCAATTACCATACCGTCAACATCACTAATAGGAGCTCCTAATGCTTCAGCTAATCTGTACTTGAATCTAGCAGAATCTAAAGCACCACCCATACCAATGATACGGCTTTTAGGTAAATCAGTAGTTTTATGCACCAAATAAGTCATCGTATCCATAGGATTACTTACAACAATAATAATGGTCTTAGGTGAGTGCTCAATTAAACTAGAAGATACTGTTTTCACAATACCAGCATTGATGCCAATAAGCTCTTCACGTGTCATTCCAGGCTTGCGTGGAATACCAGAAGTAATGACGCAAATATCACTGTTTGCAGTCTTAGCATAGTCATTAGTACTTCCTGTTATTTTAGTATCAAATCCATTTAATGATGCGGTTTGCATTAAATCCATAGCTTTACCTTCAGCGTAACCTTCTTTAATGTCTAATAAAACAACTTCTGAAGCGAAATTTTTAATGGCAATATACTCTGCACAACTTGCTCCAACGGCTCCTGCACCTACTACTGTTACTTTCATTTGTATTAATTTTATGTATTAAATAATTGTATTGAATTTAAAGCTGCAAAATTACAAATAAATCCGCTGTAAATAAAGAAAGTAAACGATTAAATCCATCATCTTAACCCACCATAAAAACGACATCAACCAAACGTAAAAGGTCCTGGCCTTCAAGTCATAAGTTTAATTCTCATTATTTTTTAGCACAAAAAAAAGCGCCTTAAAAAAGGCGCTTTTCAATATTAAATTTTACTTTAATTATGCATCAATATTGGCATAAATTGCATTCTTCTCAATAAACTCTCTACGAGGTGGCACTTCATCTCCCATTAACATGGAGAAAATACGATCTGCTTCGGCTCCATTTTCAATCTGTACTTGACGTAGGGTTCTAAAATCTGGATTCATAGTGGTATCCCAAAGTTGAGATGCATTCATTTCTCCAAGACCCTTATATCGCTGTATTTTAGCTCCGTCACCATACCGTTCCATTAAATCTAAACGTTCTTCATCATTCCACGCATATTCCTTTTTAGCCCCTTTCTTTACTAAAAACAATGGTGGTGTTGCAATATAAATATGACCATTTTCAATAAGTTCTTTCATAAATCTAAAGAAAAACGTCAAAATTAAAGTTTCAATATGACTACCATCAATATCGGCATCACACATAATGACTACTTTATGATATCTTAATTTTGAAAGGTTTAAGGCTTTACTATCCTCTTCCGTCCCAATAGTTACACCAAGTGCCGTAAAAATGTTTTTTATTTCTTCATTTTCAAACACCTTATGTACCATCGCTTTTTCAACATTTAGTATTTTTCCACGAAGTGGAAGAATAGCTTGGAACAGTCTGTCACGGCCTTGTTTGGCCGTCCCACCTGCCGAATCTCCCTCTACAAGAAACACTTCACATTTTGCCGGATCTTGCTCAGAACAATCAGACAATTTACCAGGTAAACCGCCAATACTCATTACGGTTTTACGTTGAACCATATCACGTGCCTTTTGAGCAGCATGACGTGCTTGTGCAGCTAGGATTACTTTCTGAACAATAATTTTAGCATCATCTGGATGTTCTTCTAAATAATCCGTTAACATTTCAGAGACTGCTTGACTTACAGATGCAGAAACTTCACGGTTACCCAATTTCGTTTTTGTTTGTCCTTCAAACTGTGGCTCTTGAACTTTTACCGAAATAATAGCCGTTAACCCTTCTCGGAAGTCATCACCAGCAATATCAAACTTTAAGTTTTTTAATAA
>JAGSHF010000212.1 GCA_023954685.1 Flavobacteriaceae bacterium
CTGGAGGAGGTGATTCTGCTTTAGATTGGAGTATCTTTTTAAGCGATGTAGCTTCAGAAGTGACATTAATCCATAGACGAAATGAATTTCGAGGGCATTTAGATTCTGTTGAGAAAGTACAGGAATTAAAAAATAAAGGCAGAATAAATTTAGTAACACCCGCTGAGGTTATCAATGTTGTTGGTCATAATAATGTTGAAGCTGTTGTTGTTTCGCAATCACAACATATTGAAAAAGAATTCGAAATTGAATGTGATCATTTTATCCCATTGTTTGGATTGTCTCCAAAATTAGGGCCTATTGCAAATTGGGGACTAGAGATTGAAAAAAATGCCATAAAAGTGGATAATGCCTTAGATTATCAAACCAACATTCCCGGAATTTTTGCCATTGGTGATGTCAACACATATCCGGGGAAATTAAAGTTGATTTTATGTGGTTTCCATGAAGCTACATTAATGTGTCAAGCGGCTTATAAAATCATTAATCCTGGAAAACGCTATGTTTTAAAATACACAACTGTTAGCGGAGTTGATGGTTTTGATGGGAGTAGGAAAGAAGCGCCGAAAGCTGTAGTGAAAAAAATTGAGTAAATAAATATCAGGTTGAATTGGAGTTGAAACCTCAAATTTGAAAATTTCTACAAGGGTAGGAAGCGCATATGGAACAGGATATAAATATAACAATCATTGACAGAGAAGGGATTTCACATAAAATTGAAGCCCCTACAGATATGGCGATGAATCTAATGGAGATCGTTCGTAGTTATGAGTTAGCTCCAGAAGGTACCATTGGAATATGTGGCGGTATGGCCATGTGTGCATCGTGTCAATGTTATGTAAAATCTAATCATGAATTACCCGAAATGCAGGATGATGAAGAGGCAATGCTTTCAGAAGCGTTTTATGTAAAGGAGACTTCACGTCTTGGTTGCCAAATACAAGTCACTCCTGAAATGGAAGGTTTGGAAATTGAATTAGCACCGGAGAGTTAATAGTTCCAGTCTTATTTAATTATTATTCCGTTTTATAATCCTTTAATTTTTGAGGCCCTTCGAGTCCAACTCTTATCACTTTTAAAGTTCCATCTTCAGAAGTGGAAATCATCCATTTAATTAAAGCGATTTCGCCATTTTCAATCTCAATTCCTGTAATGCTGCGGGGGTGAACACAACTTCCGTCATTAAAAAATGCAATATCACCAGGTTCGGGAAAACGAGGCCTATGAGTATGACCGATAATGGTCATAAGATTTTTATTCTTTACAATCCATTTTTTTACACGACGCTCTACTTTTATGAGTTCTTTATAATTTTTTGCCGGGCTTGTGGGGTCTGAAATCCCCATAACCTGTAAGGGTTTCCATAAGACACGAACCAAAAATCTGCTCCAACGCCAGAATGTATAATTCCACCAATCTGCTTGATGACCATGCGTTAGGAAAATTTGCTGCTCCGTTTCAGTATGATTAAGAATAATACCTTCATGATATTCAATATCATTAAATAGTTCAACATCTTTCCCTGTAACGGGTTCAAAATAGGTAGAGAGGTGTTTTTTTACATAGCTCGGGTTTTTATAGACCATATCATGATTGCCAAAAATCATATGCAATCTATTTGAGGTGTGAAATTCTTTTAGAAGGAGGTAAACATTTTTATGGGTTTCAAAAATGGATTTAAAGGTTAGATTCTCCCAAAGTTCATCACCGTCACCAACTTCTATATATTGAAAATCTTCTCTGTAATAATGCGAAAGGGCATGGAAGTAAATATTTCTATTATTTGCAAAATCATCAGCAAAACTATTATCTCCTCGGTGACAGTCACTAAATAAAATAAACTTACTGGAATTATCAAAATTTATAATTTTAGCAGTTGAGTGCGCATAGTCTAATCTTTTTTTTGATGACATATAGTGCTAATTATTTAGTTTCTGAATGGCAATAGGTAAAATTCGTTCAACAAATTTTAAATGAGCTAAATATGAAGGATGTAAATCATCAGAAGCAACTAAACTAACGTTTTCCAAACCCTGCCTAGAGATATCTGTAATATTTACGAATGCAATGTCGTTGTTCAAGCAATAATTCTGAGCAAAACCATTATATAGATCCAAATCATCTGAGATCGTTTGAGGGTCTGAGGCCCAATTTTGACCAAAAGGGGTGTATGCATAATCTGGAATTGAAATCACAATCACATTATTTTTATTCCCTGAAGCGTATTTAATAGCTTTTTCGATTAATTCTGGTAAATCCTTTTCATAAAGAGAAAATGAGCCATTTTGATATTGATTGTTAACACCAATTAATAGCGTAACAAGATCATGATTCGTTTCTATTTCGTTTGTATTTAATTCAGCAATTAAATCAGAAGTTGTCCAGCCAGTTTTGGCAATTATATTTAACATTACCTGATTGTTTTCTTGAACTTGTAATTTTATTTTCTGCTTTAATATTTCTGGATATTTACATGTATTACAAACGCCTTCGCCAATAGTGAAGCTATCCCCAAGAGATAAAATCTTTACGTCACCTGATATCAAAAAATCGTTGAGCTCTAGCTCGCTAGTCGATGTGTCATCGGGGTTACACCCTAATGCTAAAAAACATAAAGCTAGTAAGAAATGTTTATAGGTAAGTTTCATAGCGCAATAAAAATACAAAAAAAGCGAACATGATTATGTTCGCTTTTAATATAATAATTTATTGATTTGTTATTTAAAGGCATTCAATCCTGTAATATCCAATCCAGTAATAAGCAAATGAATATCATGAGTCCCTTCATAGGTAATCACACTTTCAAGATTCATAGAATGACGCATGATACTGTACTCTCCAGTAATTCCCATACCGCCTAACATTTGTCTTGCTTCTCGAGCAATATTTATAGCCATATCTACATTATTTCGTTTTGCCATTGAGATTTGAGCTGAGGTTGCTTTATCATCATTACGTAAAACACCAAGGCGCCAGGTTAATAATTGGGCTTTCGTGATTTCAGTAATCATTTCAGCTAATTTCTTTTGTTGTAATTGAAACTGTCCTATAGGCTTACCAAATTGAATACGTTCTTTACTGTATCTAAGAGCAGTATCATAACAATCCATGGCTGCACCAATAGCGCCCCAAGCAATACCATAACGTGCCGAATCTAAACAACCTAGAGGTGCGCCTAATCCGGATTTGTTTGGTAATAAGTTTTCTTTTGGGACTTTAACATTGTCGAATATAAGTTCTCCGGTTGCCGAAGCACGAAGTGACCATTTGTTATGTGTTTCTGGTGTTGAAAATCCTTCCATACCACGTTCTACGATCAAACCATGGATACGTCCACTTTCATCTTTTGCCCAAACCACTGCAACTTGTGCAAAAGGGGCATTGGAAATCCACATTTTTGCTCCGTTTAATAGATAATGATCTCCCATATCTTTAAAGTTGGTCACCATACCGCTTGGGTTTGATCCATGATCAGGTTCGGTAAGTCCAAAACAACCTATCCATTCTCCAGAAGCTAGTTTTGGTAAGTACTTGCTGCGTTGTTCTTCGTTTCCGTATTTCCATATAGGATACATCACTAAAGAAGATTGCACAGATGCGGTACTTCTAACCCCAGAATCACCACGTTCTATTTCTTGCATGATTAAGCCATAAGAAATTTGGTCTAATCCAGCGCCACCATATTCCATCGGAATATATGGGCCAAAAGCACCAATTTCCGCTAAGCCATTAATAATTTGTGATGGGAATTCCGCTTTTTGAGCGTATTCTTCTATAATTGGAGAAACGTCGCGCTTAACCCACTCGCGAGCTGCGTCACGTACTAATTTGTGTTCTTCTGATAAAAGCTCGTCAATGTTATAATAATCGGGAGCTTCAAATAAATCTGGTTTCATACTAAAGTTTTATTTCATCTACAAAAGTAACGAAATCGTTTTCAGTGTACAATCTAAAACTCATAATTAGACGAGATTTTTATGCATTTAAGAACCTAGAAAGTAATGTGTGAAAATGATGTACCCCTTTTTCTTGGGTTGGTGAAAATCGCCCTGCTTTATAAAATGAAGAGCGAACACCTTTCTGCACCTGTTCTACCACAAATTCATCCTCTCTCTGTACTTTGTCAATATCCTGACTGGCACCTTGATTTAATTTAGTAGGATCTAAAACATAGGCTAAGAACGCAACTTTAGTCCTGTTCATGTCAATGGGTTTAACGATATTTATAGATAAACCCCAAGGATAGAAATTAAACATCATATTTGGAAACACCCAATAATAATAGGCACCCACATTTTTTCCATAATCGATATGCCCTTCTGGCAAATCAAAAACCTCTACGGCTTCATCCGTATACCCTATTTGAAGGTTACAATACTCGTAAACTTCAGTAGTATAACTTCCATAATCTAGAACAGCATTCAAATCTGGATGAACAAAAGGGACATGGAACCCTTCTAAATAGTTGTCACAATATAATGCCCAATTTGCATTAACAAGATAATCTTGTGAAATGGAAGCATCAAAAGTGAAATCGTCAAAAGGTAAAAAACCAATGCGTTCATTCATTTTATCAATGACTTGTTGAAAATCAAAACTTGGACTCAATCCAGCGAACAAAAAAGGGCCCCATTTTTTAAGCGGAAATTTATGCAAGTTGTCACAAGGTCTTGGAAAATCTTCTGTTTGTTCAAACTCTGGCATATGCTCAAATTCACCTTTTAAATTGAATCGTCTACCATGATAAAAACAATTTAGTTTTTTTGATTTTCCTGAATTTAATGCCACTAAGTTTCCTCTATGTGTACATACATTTGAAAGACAACTAATTTCATCCGCTTTGTTTTTCGTCAATACCATAGGTTCAGTTAAATAACCATCGAGTAAAACAAAAGGGTGAACAGATTGTGAAAGCGGGACTTGATTTTCGTCACCTATCCATTGCCATGAGCTTAAAAAGACCTTGTCTTTTAAAAGCTCTAAGGTTTCCGCATCTTTATAAAAACTAGCTGGCAGTGTCTCAGCTTTTTTAATATCTGGATTGATATTATATTTCATCATCATAAAAATTATAATTGTACATTCGTGTTCGTTCCAAATTTACA
>JAGSHF010000018.1 GCA_023954685.1 Flavobacteriaceae bacterium
ACAATTAGACGAAGCGCAGCGAGGTCAATTATTTAAGAATAGAAGCGTTAAACAATTAGACGAAGCGCAGCGAGGTCAATTATTTAAAGAGACATATTACCCTGAGTATAATTTAAGGGTCAAAGTATATAAAGCCTTACTTTTTTAGTGAGGCTTTTTTATGGCATGGGTTTTGATTTTTTATATTTGCCACACATAAAACAAAACACTATTGAAAACAGTTAAGCATATTATAGGATTATTTATACTTGCATTAATATTGATGAGTTTTTCACAATGTTCTAACGTGCCTAAAATTGAAGATAAGGTACCCGGTGCACTTGAAGAAGTGTTTTACATGAAGTGGTCAGCAGGGGTTCGAGGTGGCGGTTCTGGATTAAATATAACCGTTAAATTAAAAGACAATAATTTGGAACTCGATAGTGTTTATTTTAGAGGTAAATCCGCAAAACTGATTTTAATTACTGGCAAAGAACATACTTTCATTGGACGATTTTTGAATGAAGACCATAAAAAAAGCAGCATAATTCTTGATGAAGACCCAAAAAATGAATTTGGGAATACACTACCTGTAATTGCACCTAAGAGTCAATTTGATTTGAAAGAAGATGAGTGTGTTATTAGCTATAAAGCTGGTTCTAAAATCAAATATTTCATGATGAAAGGAGTCCATGAAAAATCTAGTATGGAGCAACCTATGTAGGTATTCCACTAGAAAAACTTAGCTTGCATGCTGTTATGTAATACCGTACATTTAGCCTAATAATCTGCCAATATTGAGCACACTTAAAACACTTTTTAAACAAACCTTCATTTACGGACTGGCAACAGTATTGCCAAGGATGTTAAGCTTTTTATTGGTGCGCTTACATACCGATGAAAACGTCCTACCTACAGTAGCTGATTACGGTGATGTGTCCTTAATCTTTTCTTATTTCGTAATGTTTAATGTTATTTTAGCCTATGGCATGGAAACGGCGTTCTTTAGATTTTTTAATAAGGAAGAAGAGCAATCAAAAGTTGTTGGTACGTCAACAATATCAATTATCATAAGTTCTTTCGGCTTTTTTGCTTTAGCCATGATATTTAAAAATCAAATCGCAATCGCTATTGATATTAAAGTGGAATATATCAATTTGGTGATTTGGATTTTATTATTTGATGCCTTAGTTATTATTCCATTTGCCTGGCTAAGAGCGAACGCTAGGCCAATAAGATATGCTGTTATAAAGATTTTGAATGTAGCCATTACTGTTGGGTTGAATCTTTTTTTGTTATTATGGTTAAAAGATCTAGCCTTAGAATCATCACAATTTGAAACAATCTACAAACCTAATTATGAAATTAATTATATTTTCATAGCGAATTTAGTTGCTAGTGCGGTAACGTTATTATTGATGCTGCCATTTTATTTCAAGATTAAATATAAGTTCAACATGACCTTATGGAAGCAGATGATGCGATACGCATTTCCTGTTTTAATAGCTGGTTTGGCGTTTTCAATAAATGAAACTTTTGACCGTATTCTATTAGATAAATTATTACCAGAAGATATTGCCAAAACCCAAATTGGAATGTACTCGGCTTGTTATAAATTAGCTTTGTTTATGATGCTTTTTGCAACGGCATATCGATTAGGTATTGAACCATTCTTTTTTAGTCATGCTAAAGCAAAAAATCCTCAAAAAAATTACGCTCGAATATTAGAATATTTTGTAATCTTTGGATCGGTTATTCTGCTTACTGTTGTAGTATTTGCTGATGTTTTAAAAGAGGTTTTTATTGGTGATGAAGCCTATTGGGAAGCGATGTGGATTGTGCCAATATTGTTACTGGCCAATTTCTTTTTGGGCATATATCACAACCTTTCGGTTTGGTATAAAATAACGGACAGAACAAAATTTGGAGCATATATTTCAATAGTAGGAGCCTTAGTCACGCTAGTGCTAAACTTTTGGTTAATTCCTATTATAGGTTATAAAGGTTCTGCTATTGCTACATTATCAGCTTATGGAGTCATGATGCTTTTATCATATTATTACGGAAGAAAATATTACCCTATTTCGTATAACTTGAAGAAAATAATGACTTATTTGTTAATTTCAATTACATTTTCAATGCTATCCTTTTATGTATTTAGAGGCAATTATAATGTGAGTTTTTCTGCATTAATTGTATTTTTAGGCATTGTTTTTTTGTTTGAAAAGAATGAAATAATACGAATCCTTAATAGAAAAGGGTAGTAGGCGTGATAATGGTATTATAGTAATATTAAAAAGAACATGCTAGACCAAAAGAAATATAATTTAAAAGACACTTGCGAGAGTTTATCGCAGACGGAATAAAAACAAGGAATTTAAATATGGAAATAAAAATCATAAACAAATCCAATCATGATTTACCACATTACGAAACTATCGCATCTGCAGGGATGGATTTGCGAGCTAGTATATCAGAATCAAGAATACTAAAACCGTTGGAGCGAAGTGTCGTGGGTACAGGAATTTTTATTGAATTACCTGTGGGCATGGAGGCGCAAGTGCGACCGCGAAGTGGTCTAGCAGCAAAAAAAGGGGTAACCGTACTCAACGCCCCTGGAACGATTGATGCTGATTACAGAGGCGAAATTGGAGTTATTCTTGTAAATCTGTCGAATCAAGAGTTTACCATCAATAATGGTGAGCGTATTGCACAGTTGGTTATTGCAAAGCACGAACGCGCAGAATGGATTGAAGTGGAAGAATTAACGGACACTTCACGTGGTGAAGGAGGCTTTGGAAGCACAGGTGTGAAATAAATTGCGTTAAATTTAGTTTAACACCAAGGACTTCTTAATTAAAATACGGTATTTTTAAAAGTTATTTAATCACATGAAATTAAAACAATACATAGGAGTATTGATTTTCGGGATGTTTATCATTCCACAACTTTTGTGTGCCCAAGTGAATTTTAATAAAACTCCTGATGATGACTTAGGTGATATTGAGGACAAGTACCAAGAATATTTCTTTGAAGCACTCAAGCAAAAAGGGATTGAGAATTATGATAAGTCCATTACGGCGTTGTTAAAATGTGTTGATCTAGACGATAATGAGCCTGCTGCGTATTTTGAATTGGGAAAAAATTATGTGCAACTCAAGAATTTTGGCGCGGCAGAAGATGCTTTAAAAAAGGCCATTTCCAAAGATGAAGATAATGAGTGGTACCTCAACGAACTTTATGGGGTTTATTATCAAATGGATGATTTTGATAAAGCCTTAAAAACGGTGAAGCAATTGGTTAAATTTCACCCAGATTATAAAGAAGATTTAGCCGCACTATACTTTAAAAATAAACGTTATCGAGCAGCGTTAAGAGTTTTAGATGAATTGAATAAGGATTATGGTCAAACCGAATCCAGAGATTTTTTAAGAAACAAGATTTACAATGCCACGGGTGATGATGATGATCGTATAGAATACCTTGAAGAGCGCATTGTTATTAACCCAGATAACGAGTCAAATTATCTAAATCTTATTTATAGATATAGTGAACAAGATGAAAAAGAAAAAGCATATAATATTGCATTAAAATTACTAAAAAACAACCCAGAATCACATCTAGTACATCTGGCATTATACAAGTTTTACCTAGACGACAATAAAACTACAGAAGCAATTAATTCTATGACTACGGTTTTAAAAAGCCCTAGAATAAAACCAGATGCGAAAACGAAAGTTCTAAATGATTTTGTGAGTTTTGTACAAAAAAACCCAGAGTATGAAAGCGCCTTACTGGATGTAACTACTGATGTAGCAGAAGATAAAAGCGGAAAATCGAGTGCTGAATTAGGGCAATACTATTTGCAAAAAGGTGATAAAGAAAAAGCCCTTGCAAATTTTAAAAACGCATTGAGAGAAGATGGCAATAATTTTGAATTGATAAAAAACGCCTTATTATTAGAAATTGATTTACAACACTATGAAGATGCTGTAACTTTAAGTCATAATGCCTTAGGAGCTTTTCCGGCTCAACCCATTTTGTATTTGGCAAACGGTGTAGCAAATAACAAACTGAATCGTTATAAAGAGGCGATCAGTAGCTTAGAAATGGGTGTTGATTATGTGATTGACAATACAATCATGCTAATCGATTTTTATAAGCAACTGAGTGCCGCCTATAGATTAAGTAATAATATTACCAAATCTCAAACGTTTGCTAAAAAAGCGGAGGCTTTATCAAAAAATCAATGAAACAATTTAAATTATTAATATTATTAATTCTTATCGTTGGGTGTAATTCGTCTAAAGCCATTATTGCTTCAGGCGAGTTAAATGACAAATTGACGACGAAGCAAATTATTAAAGAACATTACAAACGTGAAGCTAACTTTAAAACCTTGCAAGCACGAGTAAAAGTAGATTATCAGCAAGGAGATGATTCGCAAGGACATTCAATTAACTTAAGAATGGAGAAAGACAAAACCATTTGGCTTAGTGCTACGCTTGGTATTGTTAGAGCTAAAATTACTCCAGAAAAAGTAAGTTTCTATAACAAATTGGACAACACCTTTTTTGATGGTGATTACGCATTAATTAGCGATGTACTTGGGACCGAATTAGATTTTGATAAAGTACAAAACCTATTACTTGGAAAGGCGTTGCTAGATTTATCTGCGGATAATTATGAGTCTAATGTTTATGAAAAATCGTATTTACTAAATCCTGAAGAGCAAAGCAAAATTTTAGAGATTTTCTTTTTGTTGAATCCCGCACATTTTAAAATGGACTCACAACAATTAGCACAACCGAATGAAAGACGCATGCTTCAAATTGATTATGAAAACTATCAAGAAGTTGAAAAAGAGATACTGCCTCAAAACATTAAAATCATTGCTTTAGAGAATAACGCTGAAACCATTATTAAAATGGAATTTAAGTCCATTTCAATCAATCAAGAAGTAAGGTTTCCATTTAGAATCCCTTCTGGATTTGAAGAAATTGTAATTAAATGAACCAACTGAAGCCTTCCTTATATAAATTTTTGTTTTCTCTAATTTTTATGGCATGCTTGACTTCTTTAGAAGCACAAAGTAAAAAGCAGTTGGAGCTAGAAAATAGACGTCAAGGCATCCTAAGAGAAATTGCACAAATTGAGACTTTGTTAACGCAAGACAAGAAAACCCAAAAATCAATATTATCTACGGTTGAAGCTTTGGATTATAAGTCTGCGGTAAGGCAAAATTTAATTAATGTCACGAACCAACAAGCGAATTTATTGACTAGAGAAATTAATGCCAACCAGAATAATATCACGAGCTTAAGGGATAAATTAAAAGTGCTAAAAGAAGGCTATGCTGCTATGGTCGTGAAATCATATAAGAGTAAATCTGAACAAAGTAAGGTCATGTTTTTGTTGTCTTCAAGCAATTTTCAGCAGGCATACAAACGTTTGCAATATATAAAGCAATATGCCGATTATCAGAAAAAACAAGGTGAAGAAATAAAATTGCAAACCGTAAAACTTCAAAAGTTAAACACCGACTTAATGAAGCAAAAACAAAATAAAGAGCAACTTATAAAAGAGAATACGATAGCCAAAGAAATTCTTCAAAAAGAACGTAAAGAACATGAAGGGTTAATGGCTTCCATCCGGCAAAATTTAAGTACTTATACAGCTCAAATTAGGACCAAGCAACAAGAGGCAGACAAAATCAACAAGCAAATTCAAAAACTTATTAGAGACGCTATAGCGGCTTCAAATAAAAAGGCGGGCAAATCATCATCTTCTACAACTTTTGCACTTACATCAGAAGGTAAAGCCCTTGCTGCGAGTTTTACATCCAATAAAGGAAAATTACCTTGGCCAGTGGTTTCAGGTTTGGTAAAAGTAAGATACGGTACACAACGATCGCCAATAGATAGATCCATTCCTATTAATAGTAATGGGGTGCGTATAGCAACTAATAAAGGAGAAAAAGTACGTGCTGTATTTGAAGGGGTAGTATTTCAAATTATGACCCCAAAAAATGGAAATAACGCTATTATGATAAAACACGGTAATTACATTACTGTTTATAAAAACCTTTCTAAACTCTATGTAAGGAAAGGCCAGAAGGTGTCAACCAAGCAAGATATTGGAGAGGTTATAACCAACAAGGCCTCGGGGGAATCAATATTGAGTTTCGTTATTTTTAAAGATAGCAAAACCCAAAATCCTGCGCATTGGATTTATAATATGCGTTAATTTATTGGAATAACGCCTTGAGTTCAGTGGCGTCATTCGGTTTCATTTTACCAGCAAGGACTAAACTCAACTGTTTACGCCTTAAAGCCCCTTCAAAACGCGCTTGTTCTTCGTCTGTTTCTGGAGCTATTCCAGGGATTTTAACAGGATTACCTGATTCATCAACAGCAACAAAAGTATAGATGGCTTCATTCGCTTTTGTAGTATCGCCAGATTCGCGATCGTCAATCCAAACATCAATATACACCTCCATTGAGGTTCTAAATGCCCTAGAAACCTTCGCTTCAACAGTGACCACGCTCCCCAAAGGAACAGAACGATTAAACGCTACGTGATTTACAGAAGCCGTTACTACAATACGTCGCGAATGACGTCTTGCTGCAATACTTGCTGCACGATCCATGCGCGCCAATAATTCGCCTCCAAAAAGATTGTTTAAGGGATTTGTTTCGCTTGGTAAAACCAAGTCGGTCATTGTTGTTTTAGAATCTATAGGGTGTTTAGCTTCCATAGCGCATCAATTTTAATGGCGCAAAGGTAAGGTGGTTTTAAAGACTATTGAAGTAAAAATTAATTTAGTTTTTGAAACAATAACCACGCATCGCGATCCTCATTACTTCTAATTTTTAATAATGCTTGCTGCGCTTCTATTCGGGTTTCATAGCTAGAATATACGACTTGATGCAATCCATATTTATTAACGCCAATTTTTCGTGCGTTATAACCTAAATCTTTAAGTTGCTTTAATTTTTTATCCGAATTTTCTTCGACTCTAAAAGCACCTCCAACGATATGATAATTGCCGCTTTGTTTAGTAACATTTAGTGTTACAGAAGGCAATGGGTTATCAATGATAAATGTGGCTTCTTGTACTTTGGCTTCAATTTCTTTATTTGCGGTTTTATGCGCCAATTGATTATGCGCTTCAACTTGATTGGCATAATATTTAGAAGCAGATATGCCACCTACGGTTAAAGCTATTAATGCAACAGCCGCGTATTTTAAATAAGGGCGAGACTTCCGTTTCTCAGGAGTGATGGTTAACGGAACAACTTTTTCAAGTTCTTCAACCACTTCTTTGTAAGCTGTTCTATGGATTTCTGATGAAACAAATTGAGAAAAACCAAAAGCATCAGTCAAATAATTTAAATGATATGATGGCTCAAACTTAATGCTACCGTCAGTTGTAAAAGCAATATCACCAATATTATTAAAACTTAATGTTTCCCCTTGTGCCATATAAGATTTTAAGAATCTTACACGCTTATTGATGTTCTTTACCGCAATTTCGTAAGGTATTTTCTCAATTTCGGCTATATAATTGGCCAACAGGCCATCATTTTTTTTAAGCTGCTCATTGAATGAAAGCACTTTTTTAGGAGGATAAAATGTATTGGTTTCAAACTCCACTTTTGCCGAAATAGGCTGTGTTAAAAATGCTCCAAATTCGGGAACGATAACGCATTCGTAACGATAGAGTAAATCACTGATGTATGTTTCTAATTGCATTAAAACAAAGTTAAAAATATTTGAATGCTGAAAAAAAAATCGACTAACTATTTATTAACACTTCATTTTTTAGTTTCTTGTAGGTTGAAAACCAGATTTTTATATGAGTGATCAAGATTTGATTTTTGCTTTAGCACTTCAAAATGTGCCTAAAATAGGAGATATCACGGCTAAAAAACTAATTAAGCATTGTGGATCACCAGAGGCAATTTGGAATGAAACGCACCGAAATTTGTTAAAAATTGAAGGAATTGGTCGTATGATGATTTCTGATTTAAACCATCAAATTCATTTTGAAGCTGCAGAGCAAGAACTTAAATTTATTAAGGATAATCAGGTGAAGTGTCATTATTTTTTAGGGGAAAATTACCCTGAGCGCTTAAAGCACTGTATTGATGGTCCCATACTATTGTTTCAATCAGGTAATGTTAATTTAAATAATAGGCATATTATAAGTGTTGTTGGAGCTCGAAAAATCACAACCCAAGGTATCGCTAATTGTGAGGCGCTAGTTGAAAAACTAGCCATTTATAATCCAATCATTGTCTCCGGTTTTGCATATGGAACTGATATTACAGCTCAAAAAGCAGCATTAAAACATAACTTACAAACCATTGGTTGTTTAGCTCATGGCTTGAATCAAATCTACCCTAAAGTGCATAAAAAATATGTTGCAGAAATAGAAAATCACGGTGGGTTTTTTACTGACTTTTGGAGTACTGATAATTTTGACCGGAATAATTTTTTGAAACGAAATAGAATTATTGCTGGAGTGAGTGAAGCAACTATAGTTATAGAATCAGCTGAAAAAGGAGGAAGCTTAGTGACTGCAGATATTGCCAATTCTTATAATCGTGAAGTTTTTGCAATTCCTGGCAGAATTACCGATAGTCAAAGCGAAGGTTGTAATAATTTAATAAAACTACAACGTGCACATTTGCTATCTAAGCCTGAGGATGTCCCATATATATTAAATTGGAGATTAGAAAAGGAAGTCAAACCTATTCAAAAAAAGTTATTTGTTGAATTGAGTTCAGAGGAGAAAAATCTTTATAATTTTCTTAAAGATAACGGTAAAGAACAACTCGATTTAATTGCATTGAAATGTAATATGCCAACCTTTAGAGTAGCTTCTGTTTTATTAAATATGGAATTGAAAGGTGTGGTTAGACCTTTACCTGGAAAGCAATTTGAAATTATTTAAGTTTCTTGTACCTCACAAAAATACCAATTAGAGAAAGTACTATTGTCAATGAAAGTACAATTATTGTCCAATCGAATTTATCAGTATTAAATATTAATAGAATCCCTATTAAAATACTTGTAACTGCGAAAATAAATTGAGTTTTCATTTTAATATCCAACTTTAGTTCTCACTCGATTTAGCACAGTGTCAGCAACTTTTGTGGCCTTATTTGCACCAACTGATAATGCGTTATCTATTTCATCTAAGTTATTCATATAGTAGCTGTATTTTTCTCTTTCAACCGAAAACTTATCAACTAACAATTCATATAGCGCCTGTTTAGCATGACCATAACCATATCCGCCTTTTTCATAATTATGTTTCATCTCAGCAACTTGATTTGCGTTCGCAACCAAATTATAAATTGCAAAACAATTGCAAGTACTCCAATCTTTGGGCTCTTCCAAAGGAGTGCTATCGGTGGCTATAGACATGATTTGCTTGCGCAACTTTTTATCTGGTAAAAACAAATTGATAATATTATTTCTGCTCTTACTCATTTTTTCACCATCAATGCCAGGGATAAGTTTAGTATCTTCTTGTATTTTGGCTTCTGGTAATATAAAAGTTTCTCCCATTTTGGCATGAAAACGTGATGCAACGTCACGTGTCATTTCAATATGTTGCAATTGATCTTTTCCTACGGGAATGATATCTGCATCATATAGTAAAATATCAGCCGCCATTAGCATTGGGTATGTAAATAATCCAGCATTAACGTCATCCAATCTATCCGCTTTGTCTTTAAAACTATGTGCCAATGTTAAACGTTGATAAGGGAAAAAGCAGCTTAAATACCATGACAATTCTGTAACCTGGGGCACATCACTTTGACGATAAAAAACAGTCTTTTCTATATCTAAACCAAAAGCCAACCAAGCGGCAGCAGTAGAATAGGTATTAGAGCGTAAAGTATCCGCATCTTTGATTTGAGTTAAAGTATGCATGTTTGCAATAAACAGGAACGATTCATTCTTTGGATCAGTACTCATTTTTATTGCCGGAATGATTGCTCCTAATAGATTCCCAAGGTGTGGTGTTCCTGTACTTTGTACGCCAGTTAATATTCTTGCCATGATAACTTCCCGTATAAACAGGAATCTTTTTTAATTCAACTTAATTCAATAACAGCAAAGGTAATTTATTTGACAGAATAGCTCAATTATTTTGGAAGTTTTGATGAAATGGCAATGTATCATTTTGGAACAAAAAAAAATGGCATGAGCCACTTTTTAGTAATTTGTTTTTTTAGTTATTTCTTGAATAATCCTGCCACAAATAAAACCACTACAGCTCCTATACCACCGGTTAAAACATCACCAATCACACCTTCCATTAAATTAATATTTAGAACGCCAAATAACCAGTTACCAACAAAACCACCGACAATACCTAGAACTATATTAAGCAATAGACCAAAGCCTCCACCTTTCATAATTTTACCAGCCAACCAGCCAGCAATTGCACCAATAAGAAGCACATACAGTAAATTCATAATTATTTTATTTAAAGTTAGTGTTCTTAAATATAAGAATTTAAAATTATACCATTATTTTTGAGGGGTATGAAGATACTATTATATCCGTTTTGGCTTTTGTACCGCGTATGGTTTTATGTGTTGGTTACCATACCGATTATTATTTTATTTCCCCTATTAATAATATCAATTGCGAAAGAGCAATGGTATCCATTTTTCTTTAAAATGGCTCGAATATGGTCTAAATGCATATTGGTTGGCATGGGGTTTCATTGGAAAATCGCCATGGAAGAACGACTTGAAAAAGGGAAGAGTTATATGTTCGTCGCCAATCATACATCAATGATTGATATCATGCTTATTCTGGTCAGTATAAAAAGTAATCCTTTTGTATTTGTTGGAAAGAAAGAACTGGCAAAAATTCCTTTGTTCGGTTTTTTTTATAAAAGGACCTGTATTTTGGTTGATAGAAGCAGTGCTAAAAGTAGGCAAGCGGTTTTTTTAAGAGCACAACGCCGCTTAAAATCAGGAGTGAGTATTTGCATTTTCCCTGAAGGTGGTGTGCCTGATGAATCAGTGATTTTAGATGATTTTAAAGATGGGGCATTTCGACTGGCCATAAATCATCAAATACCAATTGTTCCGTTGACTTTTTTAGATAATAAAAAACGATTTTCATATACATTTTTTAGTGGAGGCCCTGGTGTACTTCGGGTTAAAAGGGATAACTTAATACCAACAATTGGGTTGAAAATTATTGACACAAAAGTTTTAAATGATCAAGCAAGGAACATCATACTTAAAAATTTAAAAAAAGATTTTAAAAAGTAAAGGCCGCCCTTGGCACAGGGCGGCCTTTGGTAATTATTGCATACCAAACTTGGGGCTACAATAATCAATCTAACCAACTAAAAATTCTTAAAATTTATATCTTATACCGGTATATACACCTACAATAAACGGATTAAAATTACCGGTAGTATTATTAAACGTATTGATTTGATATTTAAACGTAGGTTCAAGATTTAAATTTAGTGTTTTTGAAAGTTTAAAATCAACGCCTAAACCGAGGTTAGCACTATAACTCGTATTATTAATATTTGTTGCCTTACCTATATATGTGTTATTGCCATCAAAGTTAGAATACACTTCGTTTTCATTTAAAAAGAAGGTACTAAATCCTCCAATAAGTCTTAATCCCATTTTGCGATCACTAATTTTATACTCGACCTCAAGAGGAACTTCTATAAAACCTAACTTTTGATCTATAGAGCCATTAATTTGATCTGATATGATATTAGGGACTTGTGCAAATGCAAAATTTTCAGCACTAATAAAAGAAAGTTGTTGCCCCTCGCTAGAGAGCTCTACATTTCTTAAAGGTTGAGTTTCTGGTTGAGGGTTAACATTGTTATAAACAATTATATTATTGGTTTTGTATCCTAAATTCAATTTGTTTACCCCAGCTCTTACACTAAGTTTATCGTTTACAGCATAACTAGATAAAATACCGTAACTCATGTTCACTTCTCCAGTTTTTTTATTGTTATTAAATTGTTCATTAATTGAAGACCCAGTACCTAAGGTATTAAAATAAACAGGGGCAATATTTGGAGCAATACCCCAACGATTAATTTTGGATTCAGCAGTGTTTGAATCTTCTTCTTCAATTTCTTCTATAGCAGCAATAGCATCTTCAATATCTTCAGTTTTTGTTTCGTTCAGTTTGTCCGAGTTTAAAGTTGTTGTTTTGTCAGTCTTAAACTCGTCATTCTTTAGTTTGTCATTTTCGGCTACTTTTTTATGGTCATCTTTTACATTAGTATTCTCGGCTAATTTGCCTTTTTCAGAATCAACAACGCCTTTAACAATTTTGATCGTTTCACTTTCTATCTTTGTATTATTTTTATTAATAGAAGTGTTTCCTGCTACGGTATTCTTCGCTGTATTTTGTTTGTTTAAAGTTGCATTTTTTGTTTTTTTATTGGAAACCGATTTGTTATTTTGAGTAATTGTAGCAACACGCTGCGACTCATCTTGTGTTAGTGTTTGCTTTTCGGTTTGTTCAAAATCACGCTCTTCTGAAGGGTTTAGCTTTTCATTAACCGGTTTATCGTCCTTAAAATCAACAACGGCGTTCTTTTTACCAGAATTCAAATCAAAACCGTCCTTTTTGTTTTGAGAGTTTTTAACTGGATCATTTGTATTTGTTTCAGTCTCTACAACTTGATTTGTATTTGGTTGATCTTTAGAAGAATTGATTAGTGTATTACCCAAAGTAAAGAGTAAAAGTAATCCAGCGGCAACACCAGAAAGCTTCGCCCATAGGGGTATTACTTTAATATCTTTCTCTTCAAACTCCATTTTAGTTTCTATGTTTTCCCATACGGAGCTACTAGGCTTTGCTTCAAAATCTTTGAGCTTCTCCTGAAAGAGTCTATCTATATGTTTTCTGTCATCACTCATTATAGTAGTTGCGAGTTTAATCCCGATTTATAATATTCTACTTTATCTTTTAAAATCAATCTTGCTCTGGCAAGGTTAGATTTTGTTGTTCCTGTTGTTATATTGAGCATTTCTGCTATTTCTTTATGTGAATAGCCATCCAACACATAAAGGTTAAAAACTAACCGATATCGGTCTGGCAATTCTTGAATGCAATTTAGCAGAAAATCAATATCTACTTCATCATTATCTATGTCTACGCTAACATCTTCTATTTGATCTTCATTAATAATATCAAATACGCCTTTCCTTCTATAACATTGCAAAGTGGTATTAATCGCAATTCGTTTTAACCAACCTTCAAAAGAACCTTTATGACTGTATTGGGATATTTTTTTATAAATTGTAATAAAAGCATCTTGTAAATTATCTTCTGCTTCAGTTTTATTTCGAGAATACTTTAGACACAATGCAAACAATTTACTCCCGTAGAGTTTATAGAGTTCGCTTTGTGCATGTCTGTCATTTTTTTTACAACTTAATATGAGTTGATCTAAACTCAAAGGTTATATTTTAAAGGTTAATTATTTACCGGGACAGTTGCCCGTAGGTATATGTCCTCGCCATTTTCATCTGTGCCTTGCCAAAAATTAAAGGTATAACTATCAAATCCTGGAGCAGCATAAAAGTCGAGAAACCCACTTTCTTCTACATCAATTAAATCTTCACACGGATTTCCTGAACCAAGATCGTTGACAACATTCGTCACAACGGCTAAGGTTCTTTCATTTCTATTTGCTAAATAATATAAATTATCAAAAGAATGACAAGTACTTGGTACAATATAACTAAAAGAGATTCTATTAATATCTCCTCCTAGTAATGATTCTGGCATATCTACTGTTGTAATTGGAACAATTTCAAGTTGAATATTATCATCTGAGCCATCATCTAAACTACAAGACCAGCAGATTAAGATGAGTATTAAACATGCTATTTTTTGCATAATATGTTTCTTTTTAATGTTTGAGGTTACTCAATAGATGCGTATCCAATCTAAAGGTTGCGTATAAAAACAAAAAATCCCGATTTATCGGGATTTTAACTTTAATTATTCTCAGCAATTATTGCTTTTATTTTTTGTTCAAGTTCCTCCATGAGTTCGGGGTTGTCTTTGATCAAGTTTTTGACCGCATCTCGACCTTGACCCAATTTGGTGTCTTGATAGCTAAACCAAGAACCACTTTTCTTAATAATTTCATTTTCTACAGCAATATCTAGTATTTCACCTACTTTTGACACACCTTCACCATACATGATATCAAATTCTGCAAGTCTAAACGGAGGTGCCACTTTATTTTTCACCACTTTCACTCGAGTTTTGTTCCCCAAAACATCACCATTGCTATTTTTAATTTGAGTTGATCGTCTAATATCTAAACGTACGGAAGCGTAAAATTTTAGGGCATTTCCACCAGTAGTTGTTTCTGGGTTACCAAACATAACACCTATTTTTTCTCGTAATTGATTGATAAAAATAACCGTACAGTTGGTTTTACTGATTGATGCGGTTAACTTTCTTAAGGCCTGAGACATTAATCGGGCATGTAACCCCATTTTAGAATCTCCCATTTCACCTTCAATTTCACTCTTTGGCGTTAATGCAGCAACAGAATCTATGACTACTATATCTATGGCACCGGAACGAATTAAGTTATCCGTAATTTCTAATGCTTGCTCCCCATTATCTGGTTGAGAAATGATCAAATTATCAATATCAACCCCTAGGTTTTGGGCATAGAAGCGATCAAATGCATGTTCCGCATCAATGAATGCGGCAATACCACCTGCCTTTTGAGTTTCCGCAATAGCATGTAATGTTAGTGTTGTTTTACCAGATGATTCTGGTCCGTATATTTCAATAACTCGCCCTCTTGGATATCCACCAACACCTAATGCTAAATCTAGTCCTAATGAACCAGAAGAAATAGCTTCTACATCTACAACCGCTTGGTCGCTCATTTTCATCACAGTCCCTTTACCGTAGGCTTTGTCTAATTTATCTAAAGTTAGCTTTAATGCTTTTAATTTTGCTTCCTGTTCTTTACTCATCACTTCAATTTATCTGTTGTTACTGACGCTAAAATACTACATCTTTTAGCACAATACAATTTTATAACGCAACCTTTTAATACTTTTTGCGTCTTAATAATGTAAAGGGAAAAATTTAAGCTGTGAAAAAGAATCTTTGCTCAATTTTTTACTATGAGTAGAGAAAAATTTACCCTGATTAAGAGAGCGAGTATCATCTGTGTTTAAATTTCGAACATATTTGAGGACGTTTCCCATAAAACACATTACTATTTAGTAATGTGTTTTTTTTATGAGAAAGATTTAAATTTAGTATTTTTGTGAGATATTTTTAACCTTAAAACATTGGTATAGCATGCAACTGTACAATAACTTAAGCGCTAAAGAAAGAACAACACTTATTGAAGAAGCGGGAAAAGACCGTTTGACCATCTCTTTCTATAAATACGCTAAAATTGAAAACCCAGAACTTTTTAGAAACCACCTTTTTATTACATGGAATGCTTTCGATGTATTAGGCAGGATTTATATTGCAAAAGAAGGGATTAATGCCCAACTTTCTGTGCCAGCGGAAAATTTCACCGCCTTTAAAAATCATTTAGATACAATTTCATTTTTGGTAAATGTGCGTTTAAACATTGCTATAGAACACGACAATTTTGCTTTCTTAAAATTGAAAGTAAAAGTTCGTGAAAAAATTGTTGCAGACGGTTTAAATGATGATGCTTTTGATGTTACCAATAAAGGTGTTCATGTTGGAGCTGAACAATTTAATTTGCTTATTGAAGACCCAAATGTAGTTTTGGTAGATATGCGTAACCACTACGAAAGTGAAATTGGTCATTTTAAAAATGCGGTGACACCAGATGTTGATACTTTTAGAGAATCTTTAGATATTATTGAAGATGACTTAAAAGATCATAAGGAAGATAAAAAGTTGGTAATGTATTGTACTGGTGGCATTCGTTGTGAAAAGGCAAGTGCTTATTATAAATATAAGGGGTTCAAAAATGTATACCAATTGGAAGGTGGAATCATTAATTATACACGACAAGTTGAGGCTGAAGGCTTAGAAAATAAATTCATTGGAAAGAATTTTGTGTTTGATGAACGTCGATCAGAACGAATTTCAGATGATGTGATAGCACATTGTCATCAATGCGGAACACCAGCCGATTTGCACACCAATTGCGCCAATGAAGCCTGTCACTTGTTGTTTATACAATGTGAGTCTTGTAAGGCGAAGATGGAAAATTGCTGTTCTTCAAATTGTCAAGAAATTATAAAGTTACCCTTCGAAGAACAAAAAACCTTACGTAAGGGTCAGGGCAATAGTAACGACATTTTTAAAAAAGGAAGAGCGGATCATTTACCGTTCAAAAAAGACTTGCGAAACATTTTTGATATGCAGAAAAAAGATTAAGTGCTAAAGGAATTTAACCCTAATGAATATATATAAGTTATTACAACTTAATAGAATTATTAAGAATCACAGAATTAAATTCTTTGGGCTTTATATTTTGCATAAATTCAATATGCGTTATTTGGCGGTAAATTTAGACCCCGTATTGGCTTGTAATTTGCGCTGTAAAATGTGCTATTTTACTGACGTTGATTATGTAAAAACCTTAAAAGGTCAGTTTAAAGATAAAGAGCTAAATCAGATTGCAAAAGCAATATTTCATAGGGCTTTAAAATTGCAAATTGGCTGTGGAACTGAGCCTACACTATATAAAAATTTAGTAAAGATTGTAGCGCTAGGGAAGGCTTACAACGTCCCATATATCTCTATAACAACCAATGCAAATTTGCTTGATGAACCTAAAATCAAAGCCTTGTTGGAAGCAGGTTTAAATGAATTTACAATTTCATTGCATGGTGTTACAAAATCGTCTTATGAAAATTTCATGAAGAAGGCGAATTACGAAAAATTTCATGCCGTTTTTAAAATCTTTGCAAACTTGAAGACGAAATACAAATTTAAAGTACGCATCAATTATACATTTAACAAAGATAATTTTTATGAACTCAGTGAATTCTTTCAACATTTTGATGGTAAAAGTTTTGATATTCTTCAAATTCGACCCATCCAAAAAATTGGAAACACAGAGTATAAAAATTTTGATCTAGACTCGATACGTGATGATTATTCACCATTAATTGAGGAAATTCGCAGCAATTGTAAATTTCATAATATTATGCTATTGGCCCCAAGTCAAATACCAAAAAGCGGTGAAGTTAATGCTTCAAGTTTTATTTTTGACTATACATTTTGTTATGTTTCGCCAAATAAATTTTGGAAACCAAATTATAATTGGAAAACTCAATCTTTTGAATCATTTTCTAAAGAAATAGGATGGAGTAAACGTATTTTTAGCAATATTTTTACGTCAAAGAAAGCGCTTAAGGCGCTTTCTAATCGACTTAATTATGAGGTTGATTTTAATTAGTAAAGCACGATTTTTAAGTCTATATAATAATCTTATCTTTACCTTTTAAATTATTTATAAACTTTCATTCGTAGTAACCTTGTTACTAACGAATTCAATATAACTTAACATATGGCTTGTAACAGTTGCGCAACTGGTAAAGATGGTCAACCAAAGGGATGTAAGAACAACGGTACTTGTGGTACGGATAGTTGTAATAAACTTACAGTGTTTGATTGGCTTTCTAATATGTCACTACCAAGCGGAGAAGCACCCTTTAATTGGGTTGAAGTTCGCTTTAAAAATGGCAGAAAGCACTATTATAAAAACACAGAAAATTTAACCTTAAGTATTGGAGATGTCGTCGCTACTCAAGCAAAGGCGGGTCATGACATTGGTATGGTAACATTGGCCGGCGAATTAGTTCGCGTTCAAATGAAACGAAAAAATATTGCTGAAGTCGATGATGAAACTTTAAAAATATACCGAAAAGCCAGTCAAAAAGATATTGATATTTGGTCCTCTTCTCGAGACAAAGAAGAACCTATGAAAGTTAAAGCTCGCCAATTTGCAATTGATTTGAAATTACAAATGAAAATCTCTGATATTGAATATCAAGGCGATGGCAGTAAAGCAACTTTTTATTATACTGCTGAAGAACGTGTTGATTTTAGGGAGCTCATCAAAGTGTTCGCTAAGGAATTTAGAACGCGAATAGAAATGAAACAAGTTGGATTTAGACAAGAGGCAGCAAGGCTTGGAGGAATTGGTTCTTGTGGACGTGAATTATGTTGTTCTACCTGGTTAACAGACTTCAGATCAGTGAGCACATCAGCAGCGCGTTATCAACAACTTTCTCTAAATCCTCAGAAACTTGCGGGTCAATGCGGAAAACTTAAATGCTGTTTAAATTATGAATTAGATTCTTATTTAGACGCTTTAAAAGACATCCCTAAAGCAGATGTAAAAGTCTTTACAGAAAAGGGAAAAGCGGTATGCCAAAAAGTAGATATTTTTAAAAGACACATGTGGTTTGCTTATGAAGGCGAATGGATGAATTGGCATAAATTGACCGTAGACCAAGCTAATGAAATTATTGCATTAAATGCTAAAAAACAAAAGGTTACGAGTCTAGAAGAATACGCTGAAGATCTCATTGAAGAAGTTGAAACAGATTTTGAAAATGTTGTAGGTCAAGATAGTTTAACTCGCTTCGATGGTCCAAAACGCAAGAAAAAACGTAAAAATAATAGGAACCGTAACAAAAAGAAACCTCAAGGCAATGCGAAACGGAATTAAATTGCTTGCACTTACTTTACTAATGAGCTTAGGTGCATGTGATTCAAATAGTGTTTTTGATGATTACAAATCCGTGCCTAACCAATGGCATAAAGATAGCGTTATAACTTTTAACGTTACACCATTAGATACCATAGCGCCTTATAACTTATTTGTGAACGTAAGAAACACAAATGATTATAAGTTTAATAATTTATTCCTAATTGTAACGTTAGATTATCCTAACGGGAAAGTAGAAACAGATACTTTGGAATATCAAATGGCAAAACCTAATGGAGAATTACTTGGTACTGGTTTTTCTGATATCAAAGAAAATAAATTATGGTTTAAGGAAAATGTTATTCTAAATGAATCGGGAGAATATGTGGTAAAAATTCAACATGCCATGCGAAAAAATGGAAGTGTAAATGGCGTTGAAAATTTAGAAGGAATTACAGATATAGGGTTCCGTATAGAAAAACCAGCAAACTAATAAAGCATATATTTCAATTTCGTTATTAAGTAATTATAATGGCAAAACAAAAAAAGCAAAACAAACAATTAGATTTCTCAACTTATATCCGTTGGTTTTGGATGTTATTTTTGAGCGGCGTGCTTTTAGTTGTCTTATTATTTTCATTAGCCTCATGGGGTGTTTTTGGTGAAATGCCAGACCATACACAATTAGAAAATCCACGAACAAACTTAGCTACTGAGATTATTTCTTCAGATGGAAAAACGTTAGGAAAATATTATTTCAATGATAATAGAACTCCAATTGGTTATGATGAATTATCGCAACAACTTATAGATGCTTTAATCGCTACAGAAGATGCACGTTTTCATGATCATTCTGGTATTGATGCTAGAGGCACACTAAGGGCTTTCTTTTTCCTGGGGAAAAGAGGAGGAGCGAGTACCATATCTCAGCAACTGGCAAGACAATTATTTGTTGGGGTGAGGTCCAAGAATAAATTGGAGACAGCAACACAAAAAATAAAAGAATGGGTGATTGCAATTCGTCTAGAACGTCAATACACTAAAGAAGAGATTATTGCTCAGTATTTTAATATTTATGATTTTGGTAATAATGGTGATGGCATACGAAGTGCTTCGCGTATTTATTTCAATAAAGAGCCTAAAGATTTAGATCTAAAGGAGTCTGCCATGTTGGTAGGAATGTTTAAAAATTCGTCTCTATACAACCCTAGGGAACACCGCAATCCTGAGGGGACTAGAAATAGAAGAAACGTGGTACTAGCGCAAATGGCAAAATATGATTACATCACTGATGAAGTTAAGGATTCCATTCAAAAATTAGACCTAGGATTAAATTATTCACCGGAATCTCATCGTGAAGGTATTGCGACTTACTTTAGAGCATATTTACAAGATTTCATGAAAAAATGGGTAAATGATGACGACAATTTAAAACCAGACGGAACGAAATATAACATCTACAAAGATGGATTGAAGATTTACACCACCATTGATTCTCGAATGCAGCAGTATGCTGAAAATGCCGTGCAACAGCATATGCCAAGGTTGCAGAAAGAATTTTTGCATCAAAACACCAAAGATCGTAACCCAACAGCGCCATTTTTAGAAATAACCTATGGAGCCATAGATACCTTAATGAAACGGGCAATGCGTCGTTCAGAACGTTGGCGAAAAATGAAGTATGATCTTAAAAAATCGGATAAAGAAATAATTGCTTCTTTTGATAAACCAATTGCAATGAGTATTTTTTCTTGGGAAGGCGAGATTGATACTATTATGAAGCCTATAGATTCTATGCGCTATTATAAATCGTTTTTACATCCTGCAATGATGTCTATGGAACCACAATCTGGCCATGTTAAAGCTTGGGTTGGCGGAATGAATTATAAGCATTTTCAATATGACATGGTAAAACAGGGGAAGCGCCAAATAGGCTCTACTTTTAAACCTTTCGTGTATGCCACGGCCATAGATCAATTACATTTATCGCCTTGCGATACGTTCCCGAGATCACAAATTACTATTGAGGCGAATAAATTTGGCAATCCAGAACCATGGGCCCCTAGAAATGAGGGCAGTGATTATGATGGATTTTTAACCTTAAAACAAGCACTTGCAAATTCTGTAAATACGGTTACTGCAAGATTAATGGACAAAGTGGGGCCGCAACCGGTTATTGATTTAGCACATAATTTGGGCGTAGAACAAGACATTCTTGCCGTTCCCGCGATTGCCTTAGGAACTCCAGAATTAAGCGTGTATGAAATGGTGGCAGCATATTCTACTTTTGCAAATAAAGGCGTGTATACTAAGCCGGTAATGATTACCTCAATTGAAGATAAAAATGGCACTATTTTGTTTCAAGTGGCGCCGGAAACGAAGGACGTTTTAAGCGAAGAAACGGCTTATGTAACCGTAAATTTGTTAGAGGGCGTTACTCAAGGAGGTTCTGGGGCGCGTTTAAGACATAATGGAGCCGCAAAACAAGCGGTTTATAAAGAAATAATAACAGGATACCCTTATGAATTTGATAATCCAATAGCTGGAAAAACGGGGACTACACAAAATCAAAGTGATGGCTGGTTTATGGGAATGGTGCCTAATTTGGTGACAGGCGTATGGGTTGGAGCTGAAGACAGAGCAGCTCATTTTAGAACGATTACATACGGTCAAGGTGCCTCTATGGCATTACCAATTTGGGCGTTGTTTATGAAAAGCTGCTATGAAGATGAAACCTTATCAATCTCAAAAGATGAATTTGAGAAGCCAAATGAACTTTCCATACGTGTTGATTGCTCCATTCAAGAAGATCCTGATAAGAAAAAAATAGAAGAAGACGATGAACCCGAAATCGATTTCTAAATATATAGCCATTCTGAAAAGAGTGGCTTTTTTATTTTATTCCATTTTGTTGATTACTTCGGAAGCTAAAATTTTTAATATCTAGACATAGTTTGTACTTTTAAGTATATAAAATTAAGGATAGATGATTAACAAAAAAGTTGACAATGTTCATTCGGCGTTAGATGGTGTAAAAGATAATATGACACTAATGTTAGGGGGGTTTGGATTGAGTGGTATTCCTGAGAATTCTATTGCACACTTGGTAAAATTAGGCGTAAAAGGCTTAACCTGCATATCTAACAATGCTGGAGTAGATGATTTTGGCCTGGGCTTATTGCTTCATAAAAGACAAATCAATAAAATGATTTCTTCATATGTAGGAGAGAATGATGAGTTTGAGCGTCAGATGCTTTCTGGAGAATTGGATGTAGAATTAATTCCACAAGGAACATTAGCCGAACGCTGCAGAGCGGCACAAGCAGGCTTTCCTGCTATTTATACCCCTGCAGGTTATGGTACAGAAGTCGCAGAAGGCAAAGAGACTAGAGATTTTGATGGTAAAATGTACGTTTTGGAGCATGCTTTTAAGGCAGATTATGCTTTTGTAAAAGCATGGAAAGGGGATGCAGCTGGTAATTTAATATTCAAAGGAACTGCGCGTAATTTTAACCCCAATATGTGCGGAGCTGCAAAAGTTACGGTTGCAGAAGTAGAAGAGTTAGTTCCTGTTGGAACCTTGGATCCAAATCAAATTCATATTCCGGGTATTTTTGTACAACGGATCTTTCAAGGGGAAGTATATCAAAAACGAATTGAGCAAAGAACAGTTAGACAAAGAGATTAATTATGGCTTTAGATAAAAATGGAATTGCAAAGCGCATTGCAAAAGAAGTAGAAGATGGTTATTATGTGAATTTGGGGATAGGAATCCCAACATTGGTGGCTAATTATGTTAGAGAAGATATTGAAGTTGAGTTTCAAAGCGAAAACGGAGTATTAGGTATGGGACCATTCCCTTTTGAAGGTGATGAAGACGCCGATATTATAAACGCAGGGAAACAAACTATTACCACGTTGCCCGGAGCAAGTTTTTTTGATTCGGCTACGAGTTTTTCAATGATACGCGGTAAGCACGTTGATCTTACAATACTTGGGGCGATGGAAGTTGCTGAAAATGGTGATATTGCTAATTGGAAAATCCCAGGACGTATGGTAAAAGGCATGGGTGGGGCTATGGATTTAGTGGCTAGCGCAGAAAATATTATTGTAGCAATGATGCATACCAATAAGCGAGGCGAGTCGAAATTATTGAAACGTTGTTCTTTGCCTTTAACAGGTGTCGGTTGTGTTAAACGAGTCGTGACCAATTTGGCTGTTTTGGAAATTACTAATGATGGCTTTAAATTATTAGAACGCGCACCTGGGGTTTCAGTAGAGGATATTAAAACTGCCACTGAAGGAAAATTGATTATTGAAGGGGAAGTACCTGAAATGGGTTAATAATGAATGATAATGTTAAAATAATGCGCATTTCATCGAATAATAATGTATTTAAGCTGATTATTTGAAAATTTATTTCATATTAGCAGTCCCTAAATAAACCAATTAATTAATAGATTTGCTCCAAATCTACCATGAATTTAACTTATGAATACAACATCAAATCTACCAGAACCTACTTATAGATTTCATAATGTTATCGAAAGTGTGGAAAACACAATGGACTTAGTAAAAGAAGTTCTAGTGTTGGCAAAAAAATTGTTGATGCTATAGCCCTTTGGGCATAGCATCAATTATTTTTTGAGATTAAACTTTACTAGAGGCGTTGTAATTTGTCAATATTATCTCGTTGTTCAATTTTATTTATGTACTCACTAATTGTAATCATTCTTATATTTTTACTGATAAGTTGAGGTAAATTAAAATGCAAGTCGATTCATTTTATTTCTATATTTCAACCAATTAAGTAATTGTTCTATACGAGTAACGTTTATGACATATTTAGTCCACCAAAAAAGGCCCCTTAAATTTCGAAAAGTAAGCAAGTTTTTTAATTCTTTGTACTCATGAGGGATGAGAAAGTAAAGCTATTAAATATGAATAATTTCATTATCGTGAAGTAATTCCTCTCCTCTTAATCTCAGGAAAATTTGCGCTACTGCAATGGTGTCTTTTTCGCAATAGGTTATGATTCTGTCAATAGCTTGTTCCTCGTAAAAAACGCGATAAACTTCACTACCATCTATGTCATCTTTTGGTGATGGAATTCCTAAGATATTTGTGAGTAATTTAAGTGAGGTATAATGCTTATAATCTCCAAATTTCCATAATTCTAAAGTATCCAAATGGGGAACTTCCCATGGTTTTTTGCCAAAAAGATTGAGTTTGTAAGGCAATTCAATATGATGAATAATCATACGCCTAGCAATGTAGGGAAAATCAAATTCTTTACCGTTATGAGCACATAATAAATGCTTTGTCTGACTAAAATGAGATATTAAAAGGTTCTTAAAATCTTTGAGAAGTGTAACTTCATCGCCATAAAATGATGTGGTTCTGAAGTTTCTAATATCCCCATGATTTGAAAAATAACCTACAGATATACAGACGATTTTACCAAACTCAGCCCAAATACCCGCTCGGTCGTAAAATTCTTCAGGCGTAAAATCTTCTTTACGTTGATATTGAGTTTTGTGTTCCCAGAGGGCTTTTTTGGTTTCGTCCAAGTCAGAAAAATACTGAGTTTCTGGAACAGTTTCTATATCCAAAAATAAGATGTTTTCTAAATCTAGCTTTGATATCATTTTCAATGAAATAAAGATCTTATAAAGCTATGAAATTAATCTGAACTAATTACTATTCAGCATTTTATAGGCCTCATCTATGTATACCGAAATATCTACAGTATATGGTTTTGTATCATCAGGAGATTTTTGATGGCCAAGTCGAGTAATAATTAAATTATCTTCAGGTTGTACAATGACATATTGACCCAAGTGCCCCCTCATCATGTAAAATTTCTTTCCATTTTGTTGGTGTAACCACCAGCCATAGCCATATTCAGGACTTTCAGGAAAGCGAGGTTTTATAGATTTCGCGACAAAGACAGAATCTAGAAGTTGTTTACCATTCCACTTGCCAAATTCTTTATAAAGTTTACCGAAGCGAGCAAAATCTTTAGCATTGCTCGAAATGCAACAAAAGGTTTTGGCTAATTTATTTTCTTTGTCATCTAATTGCCATAGTGCATCTTGAGTAGCACCCATTGGTTGCCAAAAACTAATGGCAAGATAGTCGGCTAATGGCATTCCGGTTGCTTTTTCAATAATCATACCTAATAAAGCCGTGCTACCACTCAAATATTTAAATGATACTCCTGGTTCTTCAGTGATTTCTAGATTCAAAATGGTTTCAGCAAGATCATCATCATAATTAGCTCTAGCAGTTACTGAAAACGGACTCGTGTAACTTTCAATCCAATCTAAACCTGATGCCATGGACGATAAATCCCCAACGGTAGTTTTTGCATATTTATATTTAGGATAATAATCACTAATAGGCTGATCTAAACTTTTAATATGCCCTTCCATAATCGCTTTTCCAAGCATTGCCGAAGTAATACTTTTGGCCATGGAAAATGAATTGGTTTTTGATGTCTCATTAAAACCATCGTAATACGATTCATGCCAAACACTATCGTTTTTGATGATAACATACGCTACCGTACCCCAATCTTCATTTGACCTAGAAAGCTTATCTGTAGTTTTTATTTTATTATAATCTACATGATTAGGCCATGGTTCTGGGGTTTTGCTTTTTTCTATTATGTCATTTTCAAAATATGAATGATCATCAATAAATGCAGTGTCATGACCTGTGAAATAGACGACTCTAACACCTTTTAAGATGTAATCATAATCAAATACATAGGCTAGAGTTATTAATAAACCAAGGGATACTAAGAACCACTTAAGGCATTTTTTTAAAGATTTCATTAAGATTTCAGATTAATTAATTTCCGGCAAAGATACTATTTATTAGAAAAGGGTTTGTTGTTTATAGGGGCTTTCGTGCTCTAATAGCCATTGCTTTCTAGATAGACCTCCTGCGTATCCCGTTAAACTACCATCACTACCAATAACTCTATGGCATGGAACGACAATCCATAAGGGGTTTTTGCCATTAGCACTTGCTGCTGCTCTAATCACTTTTGGGTCGCCTAAACGCTTAGCTAAATCCAAATAAGAGATTGTTTTACCGAAAGGTATTGTCGCCAATTTCTTCCAAACGCGTTTTTGGAAATCAGTGCCTTGTGGATTTAATTTTAAACTAAAATGATTGCGATTTCCTTTAAAATATTCTTCCAATTGATAAACGCAATCTTGTAATTCATCCGGAATGATATCCGTAGTAGGGACATTTGTATTTAAAACAGATATAGAGGAAACGCCTTCTGTAGTTCCAGTAATTTTGGTAATTCCTAAAGGCGAATTAATAAAACATTCACTCATTATCTTCTAGCTTTTCTTCAATTATACCAAGGCGTTTTGCACGAGACTCCCAGCTTTTTCTAGCAAGCAATTGTAAATCAGCCACACTATCACTTTCATCCATAATTTCAATACCTAATAATGTTTCAATGACATCTTCCATTGTGACTAAGCCACTAACAGAGCCATATTCATCGACAACTAAGGCCATATGGTTCTTGTTTATAACCAATTGATCCAATAAATGCGGAATAGGAATTTCCCTATTAGTAACTAGGATATTTCGTTTTAATTCTGACAATTTTTTACTGTTGTTATCATTCGC
>JAGSHF010000163.1 GCA_023954685.1 Flavobacteriaceae bacterium
TAAATAAACTGCCACTTCCAGCCCGCCAAAATCCTGGACCAATTATAATGCCTGGATTCCCAATCACTGCATCTAAGCCTTCTTGTGTACCACGCCAAACTTCCATTTCAGCACCATATTTGGTGATGGCATAAACACTATGATGATTTTCTTTATTCCATTCAGTGTTTTCATTAATAGTTTCATTGGTTTCCGTCTGTCCTACCGCTGCAATTGAACTAACATAACATAGTTTTTTCACTTGATTAATGATTGATAAATTCACAATGTTTGCAGTACCATCAATATTAATTTTTCTGAGTTGACGATAATCACTAGGATCAAATGAAATGAAGGCAGCGCAGTGATAGACATAACCAACGTCCTTAAAAGCGTCCTCTAATAATGGAATGTTATTAAGATCACCTTTAAGCCATTCTATTTTTGAAAACAAAAACTCAAAATCTTCAGTGTAGTAAGAAAACACTTTTTTTACAAGAGCGAGTTTATCTTCTGATCTATAAATAGCTCTAATGTCTTGATCGGCTTTCACCAATTGATATAGCAAATGACTACCTACCAATCCTGTTCCTCCAGTTACTAATATCATAGCGCTAAATTAGTAATTTTTCTTTTCTACTGAATAGGGAAACATTTATCTTTGCTCAAATTTTAGCGGAATAATGAAAAATTTTATAGAAGAATTACAGTGGCGAGGGATGATACATGATGTGATGCCAGGAGCAGAAGCACATTTAATGGAGCAAATGCGAAGTGCTTATGTAGGTTTTGACCCTACTGCAGATTCTTTACATATAGGGAATTTAGTGCCTATTATGTTATTAGCACATTTTCAACGTTGTGGACATAAACCTGTGGCTTTAGTTGGTGGTGCAACAGGTATGATTGGGGATCCTTCTGGAAAATCAAACGAGCGAAATCTATTAGATGAAAAAACATTACGACATAATCAAGAAGCGATAAAGGTGCAGTTAGCACATTTTTTAAATTTTGAAGGAAGTTCTGAGAACAATGCGGTTTTAGTCAATAACTATGACTGGATGAAAGATTTCTCCTTTTTAGAATTTATTCGTGATGTAGGTAAACATATTACGGTAAATTATATGATGGCAAAAGATTCAGTAAAAAACAGAATTTCTTCCGAAGCATCTGAAGGAATGAGTTTTACTGAGTTTACTTATCAATTGGTTCAAGGGTATGATTTCCTGCATTTATTCAAAGACAATGCTTGTACCATTCAAATGGGGGGGAGTGATCAATGGGGTAATATTACCACTGGTACAGAATTAATACGACGTATTGGAAATGGGAAAGGTTACGCTATAACTTGTCCATTAATTACAAAATCTGATGGCTCTAAATTCGGTAAAAGTGAAGGCGGAAACATTTGGTTGGACAGTAAACGAACGTCACCATATAAGTTCTATCAATATTGGTTAAATTCTAGTGATGAAGATGCTGAAAAATATATAAAAATATTCACATTTTTAAGTACAGAAGATATAGTAGCCTTAGTGAATGAGCATAAAGAAATGCCACATTTACGATTGCTTCAAAAACGATTAGCAAAAGAAATAACTGCCATGGTGCATTCGGAAAGTGAATTTGAAAATGCTGAGAAAGCATCAAATATTTTATTTAGCAAATCTTTTAAAACAGATATTCAAACCTTAGATGAAGTGACCTTTTTGGACGTGTTTGAGGGAGTGCCTCAAACGGAAATATCTAAAAATGAGCTGATTGAAGGGGTAGATATGATTGCGGCCTTGGCGGCAAAAACAAACTTCTTAGCCTCTAATAGCGAAGCAAGGCGTGCTTTAAAAGAAAATTCTGTTGCAGTCAATAAGGTCAAAGTTAAAGAAGATTATATGTTATCTGAATCGGATTTAATTAATGACAAATACATTCTTATTAATAAAGGCAAGCGCAATACCTATATTATTAAAGTCTTATAAAAAGAAATCTGGTTGCCTTAAGAAGGGCAACCAGATCTTTAAAAAAAACTAACCAACCTAATTTTTCTTTTTCGTAGCCAATTTTAACTACAACATGTTGGTCGGTATTTATTTAAGTGCCTTACAGAATAATATAAAAAAAATAAAAATTTATAAAGCCATTAAATTACAGCCTCTTATATCAGAATGATCAAATCTGCCCAAAACTTCAAATTGATTAATATCATATAACTTACCTAAATCTTGTGTCGCAATAAAAGCACAGGAGTTGATGTTAGCTAAATCAATGACATTGATGCCTCCAGTTTTACCATGTTTTAATATGCTTAGAGGATCTTCGGTATCACGAATCAAAATTTGCATCCACGGCGGAGTTTTAAATATTGAACCTTTAGCATAGGCTTGTGACAATAGCTCGGTCATGCCGTATTCACTATGGATTTCTTCCACGCCAAATCCCGCTCTTAAAATATGATGTAACTCTGTTCTAATAATCTCCTTTCGTTTGCCCTTCATCCCACCAGTTTCCATAATAATTGTATTCTTTAAACGGAATTGGTAAGTTTCAACTAATTCTAATAAGGCGAATGAAACACCAATTAGTAATATTTTTCTATTCGATTTTTCTAAGGTATCTAAATGCGTTTTAAGTTCTGATAAATTATGAAGGTAGAAGCCGCTTTCTTTCTGTTTGGAATTAGTGATTAAGTCATTAACCATATAAATCAAAGAAGAACCCTCACGTTCTAAATATGACGGTAAGAGCGCTAAAATGACATAATCTTCAATATCGCCATAAACGTGTTCAAAACCTCTTCTAAAACTTTGTTCATAGACTTTTAAATCAGTAACAAAATGCTTACTAGTATTATTGCCAGTTGTTCCGCTGCTCGTAAATATTTTTTGTACATGACTTGTACCACTTACTATTTGACGACTCTTAAAAAATTCGATGGGTAAAAAAGGAATATCATTTATAGAATCAACGTCACTAGGATGTCTATTAATTAAATCACAAAAAGAACGGTAAACGCGATTGTTGGAGAATTGATGGTTGAAAACTTCCAAAGCTATTTGCTCAAAATCTGTTCTATTTTGAATGTTAAAAATTGGTTTTAGGTTAATCATATCAATCTACCGATTCGAGATAGTATTATGCGTAAAATATATATTTAGAATAAGAACAAAAGTAAATAAAATAAAAAAGCGTCACCAATTGGTGACGCTTTTTTATTTGTCTAAAAACCGCTTATTGGATGACTAATTTCTTAGTAACCGATGTCGTGTTCTGAGTTATTTTCATTAAATACATGCCGGCTTTTAATTCAGACACGTCCAGTCTGCTATTTAAAAGCGTTCTGCTAATAACTTGTTTACCTAAAATATCAAAAACACCCACTTTTGTTATGCCAGTATTTTGAGATGTAATATTTACATATCCCCTGGATGTTGGGTTTGGGTAAATTTTGAAGACATTAGTATTAAATGATTTGCTATTTAAAGTTGTAGCGTATGTTCCAACAGGAATCGTTGAGGCACAACCAGCATTAGTGCCGCTATCATCTCCTAAATCGCAACCGTCCAAAGCATTTGGGCCACTAAAGGTCCATTCTTCTTCAGTAAATGAAGTATTAGGACCTGAATTTGCATTTCTATATGCCCATCCATCTACTGAATCCCAAAACTCACCTGTACCATCAGTGCCAACCTCGCCAAATACATCTGCAAGAGCACCGTTATAATAAAGTAAGATTGCATCGTCTCCATTGTGATCAACTTCACTAGTTCCCGTATAAGTTGGAGCGAATCCCATATATTGTGTGAACATAGGTGTTTCAACAGCAATGTAAATAAAATCACCCTTAGAGTATGAATCCGAAGGAAAAGTATATGCTTGAGAGCCAATAGACATAGCGCCATTTGGAGCTTTCTCTAACCCATAAACACTTAAATCCGGGATGTCCTTAATGACATGTAGTTCTATCCCTTTTGGATGCCCTCCTGGAAGTGGGCCATCAAAAACACCAGAGATGACTAAATCTTGTCCAAAAGACAAAGAAGTTATTACAAAAGCAAGTAATGAAAAGTAAAGTTTTATCATGAAAAATCTAAGTTTAAACTAGTAAAACATAAAAGTAAATATAAATATGTGAAATTTTCAGTTATAAAATTTATTATAATAAAAATTTGATATTAAATTAACATGGTTAGGTTGTAAAATATGAAAAGGAGAATTAAAATGTTAAGTGAATGTAAATTTCAAGTTACATGTTTGTTATAAATATCGAGTTTTTATGTGGGTAGTAGGAATAACTATATATTTGTTTATATAGCATGAAAAGTAATATCTTTAGATAATGAAAAAAAACGATATCAAAATACTTTTAGTTGATGATGAGCCGGATATTTTGGAAATTGTAGGTTATAACCTCTCTAACGAAGGTTATAAGGTTATTACCGCTGAAAATGGGGCAGAAGGGGTGAAAAAAGCGAAAAAAGAAAAGCCTCAATTGATTATTCTTGATGTTATGATGCCTGAGATGGATGGCATAGAAGCCTGTGAGCATATTCGTCAAATTCCTGATTTAAAGAATGTTATTATTACATTTCTTACCGCAAGAGGAGAGGATTATTCTCAAGTGGCGGGTTTTGATGCTGGTGCAGACGATTATATAACTAAACCTATAAAACCTAAAGTATTAGTAAGTAAAGTAAAAGCTTTATTGCGCCGTTATAAAGAAGAGGAAAAGGAATCCAATATTCTTAAAATCGGAAGCCTTACCATAGATAGAGATGAGTATAAAATTCTGCTCGCTGGGAAGGAAATCATTTTACCAAGAAAAGAATTTGAATTGCTATCTTTGTTAACCTCTAAGCCCGGAAAGGTTTTTAAGAGGGAAGATATTTTGGATCAAGTTTGGGGAAACGAGGTTGTCGTTGGGGGTAGAACTATTGACGTCCATATAAGAAAACTTCGTGAAAAAATTGGTGATGCTTCTTTTAAAACTATTAAAGGCGTAGGGTACAAGTTTGTGAGCTAATGGACAAAACATTTAAAAAATCGTATAAGTTTGCGTTTAAATCTACCTTACTAATAACTGTTATATTAACACTCGTCATGAGTGTTTTTTTATACTTAGCGGGGACGCTTATGGTATGGCCAATACTTGCCTTTGCCATAATTTGTTTTGTATGTACTTTTTTTATTATACAATACCGCGTAGAACGTTTTATTTATAAACGTGTCAAAAAAATATATGACGATTTAACTTTGTTGGAATCTAGGAGTTTTGGTGCCAACCAGATTACTACAGATATGAAAACTTTGACAGCAGATATAGATAAATATGCTAAGGATAAAAAGTTAGAGATTGAAGCACTGAAAATAAGAGAACACTACAGAAAAGAATTTATTGGCAATGTGTCTCATGAATTGAAAACGCCACTATTTACGGTTCAAGGTTATATTTCTACCTTATTAGAGGGCGGCATGGAAGATGAGAAAATTCTTCATAAATATTTAGAACGGGCAGATAAAGGGGTGGAACGTTTAATTTATATTATTAAAGACTTGGATATGATTACCAAATTGGAAGTTGGAGATTTAAGTCTTAATATCGATACTTTTGATATTGTCGAGTTGATAACAAATGTGTTTGAGTTGTTAGAGATGAAAGCCTCAAAAAAGAAAATCACTTTAACTTTTGATATGGATTATAAACATCCTATCATGGTTCATGGCGATAAGGAAAGGTTGCAACAAGTGATTTCTAATTTGGTGGTTAACTCCATTAAATATGGACAGATTAACGGTACAACGGAAATAAGTATAGAGGACCTTATTAAAAACAAGGTTATTGTTCGTGTTACCGATAACGGCGAGGGTGTTGAGAAACATCATATTCCCCGTTTATTTGAACGTTTTTATAGAGTGGATAAAAGTGGCTCTCGTAAAGAAGGGGGTTCTGGTTTAGGATTAGCAATCGTAAAACACATTCTTGAAGCACATAATGAAAAGATGTACATTGAAAGCGAGCCTGGAATTGGTAGTGAATTCTCATTCACTCTTGAAAAGGCTAAATAATTGCTCGAAATTTAATGGAACATTATCAATTGATTTTAGTCCAGTATATTTGGAAACCCTTTCGAGTTGATCAACTGTGAAATCATCCTGTTGACAATGAGGAGCTCTATTTTCTTGATTTAACTTTTCTGCCAAATATTGTTGTTCAAATTGACCTGGAGTTGGAATAAAAAAGGCCTTTTTTCCAAGTTTAGCCAAATCCATTATAGTCGTATATCCAGATCGAGATATAATGATATCACTTTCATTGATTGCAATTTCTAATGCGTCAGATGTCATAAAATTACAAATATGAATGTTGTTTTTTTGTTCCGTTTTTTGTTCCGTTTCTATTAAACCACGTATTAAAAGTACGCTTCCATTAAATGATTCTAATGCGTTTAATAGGATTTTTTCTAGCATACTACGTTGTGGCTCGGGGCCGCTTAATAAAACCAAAATATGGTACTTCTGTTTTAGATGTTTTTTTTCTAATCGACTTAGCGGTCCTATATAACGTATAGGAAGTTTAAGTTTAATATCATGCCCAAGTTTTCCACTTAAATTTGGATGTTCACTAAAATCTGGCACCCAACAAGCATCAAATCGGTTTATAATGTTTTTGTTAATTTTTGAACTCAGCCAAGTTGTGCTGCCGCTAAGGACTTTAAGTTGATGTGTAATAAAAACCGAAGGCACGTTTTTTGAATAAACACCGAACCGACTATCAGAGATAATACCATTAATCTTATATTGTTTAATTAAGGCTTTAGTTACTTTTTTTTCAGCGCTTATCGCTTGCTGAATTTTAGGGATTTCACTAATCAATTTCAGTTTAAAATCTCGACCTTTTTTAGCATATTTAACATTATACCCAGGTAATTCAATATGTTCTAAATTTGGAAATTCTTGTTGGAGTAATGCCAAGGCCATGCCGTCACTCGCCAATACAGGTTCAAAACCTTTGGCTATTAATGCGTTAATAATAGGAATACATCTGGTAGAATGACCTAGCCCCCAATTTAACGGAGCAATGAGAATGCGTCTTTTGATTTTCATGAAATTCAAAGATAACTATATTAGTGCTTCTTAATTTTCCTTAATTTTGCCGAAACTTTATTATAATATTCTGTGGGTAGTAAAAATAAACTTAA
>JAGSHF010000188.1 GCA_023954685.1 Flavobacteriaceae bacterium
AAATACAATTGCATTATTTTGGCAACATCATTCGCATTGCTAAAAACACCAGCATGTCCACCTACTCCATTTTGCATTGCAGTACCCATATCATGTACATAACCATGCACTTTTTCATATCTAAAATAATCATCAATTTCAGTTGGAATAATCTGTGTTTTACTAAATACGTTTCTTGGATTATATGTCGTATAATTCGCCCCAAGAGATTGATATAAATGCTCTTGAACTATTACATCTAGCCCTTTTCCATAATTTGTTTCTATATATTTTTTTAAAATATAATACGGTAAATCACTGTATCGATATCTCAATCGATTTAGTGTTTCACTTTCTTTTATAATTTTTTGAATAGAATCTTGATAATCTGTTCTTAAAAACAAACTATTAGTCACTTCAATATTAAAATCCTTACTGCGTTCTTTACGATAATATTTTTTATCAGGCTTGCGTGTTGTAGAATCTAATGTATTTATATAAAAAGGAATCCACGGCTTTAGTCTAGCATAGTGCGAGAGCATCTTTTTAATGGTTACTTGTTCTTTATTTGAATCTTTATATTCAGGTAATATTTGGGATAAACCTTCATCCAAGTCTACAACTTCATTTTCTTCAAGCTCCATTAATAAGGGCAAAGTCGCTAATATTTTTGTTAAAGAGGCCACGTCATAAACATCGGTAGTTTTAACAATTTCAGAGCCTTCATATGTATGCTTCCCAAAATTTTTATTATATATCACTTTTCCTTTTCTTGCCACTAATAATTGAATACCTGGCGTCATTTGAGCATCAACAGCATATTGCGCTACAGAATCTATTTTTGATAATCGTTTAGAACTCATGCCAACCCGTTCTGGTAGTCCATAACTTAATCTGCTCAAAGTTGAAAATGAAATACCATCACCAGCATTAAAAGAATTACCTATTGAAACAGGAAGTACTCCATTAGCAGGGATGCCACCGAAAATTAATTGGGCTGCCTTTTTTTGACCAATTTTACTGTTTTGATAAGACACCATTATGCTTTCAATATTTTCAGTAGATTCCAAGTCTAACAAGGAATAGGGTTTAGCAAAAACATTTAAAATTACATTATTTGTTCTAGCAATTTCATACAGCCAAACCAATTCTTGATTACTAAATTTATAGCCTTTCCATGGATTTGCATTTGATTTGTGAAAACCAATAATTACCGTATTATAGTTTTTTAATTTGGTGATCAACTCATCTAGATTTTGAGCCGTAATTTGATGAACTTTGCCATACTTTTGGAGTTCATTAAAAAATATTTCTCCATCGTCATCACCTAATTTCACGTAGGCAATTTTCTTTTTTTCCAATTGACGAAGCGGTAACAGGTCCGTTTCATTTTTCACAACCGTTATCGCATTTTCCATAAGTTGTTCATAAAGTAAATCATCTTCTAAACGATTTAATTCGTTACCTAATTTACTCAACTTAATAGGCCTGTACTTATGAAGTCCAACTTTATATTTAGCCATCAATATTTTCTTAACAGAATGTGCCAAACGGGCTTCGGTAATCACTTGACTTTCAACGGCAGCAATAATCTTCGACTTGCCAATTTCAACATCTTCAGACATTAACAGTACGTCATTTCCTGCCATAAATGCTGCAAGATCAATATCACCGGTGTTACTAAAATCAGAGGCTCCCTTCATTGTAAGGGCATCTGTAAATATTAAGCCCTCAAAGCCCAACTCGGTCTTTAGCAAATCCGTTACAATAGCTTTTGAGATGGAAGATGGATACCCAGAGATAGGTTCCAAACTGGGCACATTTAAGTGAGCAACCATTGCACTAGACAATCCTTCTTTTATTAGTGCTTTATAAGGATAAAGCTCCACGGAGTCTAAACGTTGCTTGTTAAATTCTATGGTTGGTAATGTTTCATGAGAATCTTGAGCAGTATCACCATGGCCTGGAAAATGTTTAGCATTAGCCAGTACGCCAGCTGATTGCATGCCCTTCATAAAAGCCAAGGCCTTTTGCGTGACGTTATCTTTATCTTCACCAAAAGAACGGTTACCAATAATAGGATTGTTGGGATTAGTGTTAATATCCACAACAGGAGCGAAGTTAAAATGAACGCCTAAACGTTTACAATGTTCACCAATATGTTTACCTGCTTTTTCAACTAAGCTATTGTCCTTTATAGCTCCTAAGGTCATATTCCATGGAAAAGCATAGGTAGAATCTAATCGCATACTCAACCCCCATTCTGCGTCCATACCAACTAATAGTGGGATTTTTGAAACAGCCTGAAACCCGTTGTTAAGTTTTGCCTGTCTTACAGGCCCGCCTTTTGAATAAATTATACCTCCAATTTTTTGTTTATGAATTAGGTCGCTTATCGCTTTTTCATGTTTGGCATCCATGTTTGAAAATGCTTGAACCATAAATAACTGGCCCACCTTCTCATCAATACTCATGGAATTATAGATGCTGTCCACCCATTTTTGTTGTGATTCAAAATCTTCAGTAGCCAGCGGATGACCTGCGTCTTGTGCAAAACTAAATAATGAGTTACATAGAAAAATATAAAAAGCAATTGCTATTACGCGCATAATTTGGGATTAATTAGAGACTAGAATACTTTAAAAACGAAAACTAAGCCAAAATAACATATTAAATAGGAAGAAAACCCCACTTTAAGATACTTTTATAAAGAAGATAATTAACAATGGATAGCAAAATTAACTATCTTATTTATTTTAAAAATCGGTTGTGCCAGCTTTCCTTTGCTGGGACTTCCCAATTTTCAATATATTCTGCTTTATTAGCAACGAGATTATTAAACACAATAGTGTTTTTTGAAACGGCTTTATCTTTGGCCATTTTTCTGAAATCGACAAGTGTTTTGTATGCAATGAATTCACCTTGTTTATAAGACACATTCATTTTATCCATTAAGTCTACAGCATAATCTTTTTCTAACTGTTGAATAAAATGTACCGAAGCATCAATGGAACAGCCTGTTGCCGTATTTATGTTCTGGTCCAATCCAATGACAATAAAACGATTATATTTAATTTCATACCCCCCGTTAAGATCACTACCGTGTGCAGTCCAGTTTTCAATAAACTCGTCAAGTTTAGACTTTAGTTCTTCTTGTTCATTTTCTGAAAAAGAACGATTGGCTTGATAGATCCAAATTCGTGATGTTTCGGGTAATTCGTTAAAGTTTACTAGCATAGATTATTGAATATATTGTTTTGATGAAAATTAGCTGTTGGCAATAAGCTCAGCAATATCAAGCACTTCTATTTCATTTTCTTTTTCTTTAAATTTTATACCATCTGTCATCATGGTATTGCAATAAGGGCAGGCCGTTGCAATAATACTAGGCTTTGTATTTAGGGCATCTTCCGTTCTTAAAACATTTATATCTTTATCTCCTTTTTCAGGTTCTTTAAACATTTGTGCACCTCCCGCGCCACAGCATAGTGCCGTGCTTTTGTGACGTTTCATCTCAACAAGATCCACTTCTAAGGCTTTAAGTAAACTTCTTGGCGCCTCATACACTTCATTAGCTCTACCTAAATAACAAGGGTCATGAAACGTAATGCGCTTACCTTTATATGTTTTTGCTTCAAATTTTAATTTGCCACTTTCTAATAAATTGCTTATCAACTGCGTATGATGCATAACTTCATAATTACCGCCAAGATCCGGATACTCATTCTTTATCGTATTGAATGAATGCGGACATGCTGTAACAATTTTCTTAACTTCATAACCATTAAGAACTTCAATATTCATAAAAGCCTGCATTTGAAAAAGGAACTCATTCCCTGCACGTTTAGCAGCATCACCTGTACAACTCTCTTCAGTTCCTAAAACAGCAAAATCTACCTGAGCTTTGTTCAAAAGTTTTACGAATGCTCGCGTTATTTTTTTTGCTCTATCATCATAACTTCCAGCTGACCCTACCCAAAATAATATTTCTGGAGTTCTACCTTCTGCCATACATTGTGCCATAGTTGGCACTTTTATTTCTTCATTCATATTTTAATCCTTAATCATGCTGACCATCATCAAACACTTGAATGGTTACTTCTTTATCAACTAAATCAGTAAATTTTCCTTTATACTGAGTCGCCTTTACAATATGATTATCTATCCAATGGTAGTTACCCCCTCTTGGTTTACCCATAAGTAAAGAGTGGTATTTAAATCCATGCTTTTTTAGCCAAATCTCGGTGTTCTCTCTATGCTCATCAGTTCTAGAAGTAAAAAAACAAATAACATGGCCTTCCTCATACCATTTATTACAGGTTATTAATGCATCAGGATATACTTCTGCCGTTAACATACGTTCTGGTTCTTCGTTAGGAATGTCTTCACCAACAGTACCATCAATATCAATTAAATAATTCTTTACACCACCTGGTAATATTGGACTAACTTTTGCCCCATCTTCAATTTTATCTTGTAGCATTTTTTCTAGATTATCTGTTTTCATTATATTTTTTTAATTAGTCATCTTTTATGGCTTGAAAATCCTTTTTAGAAACTCTAATAAATAGTGCTAATTTTTTAGTGCCGTTTTCTAATCTGTTTTCTGCTTTATATTTTTCGCCTTCTGTTATAATTATAGCTTGATTTCCAACACTTTCAAGTTGTTTATCATTACAATAATCACAAAACACTTTCAACAGTTTTATTTCTTTAACTTTAGTATTTCTATATATTATAGACGTATAGGCTTTTATTTGTAACGAATCTGCAGCATAACCTTTTTGAGCTGCTGCTGTGTTAAAGCAGAAACCAGTTATAACAACACATATTAAACCGTATTTAAACTTAAATTTTTTCACTAAACCGTTTATTCATCTTTCCAGTTTAACCTATCCATTTGATTATATGGCCAAGGCGCACCATTATTTTCAATATTTGTCATCATGTTATTTAGCTCAGTTGGTGCCGCCGATTGCTCCATCACTAAATAACGACGCATATCCATAATAATAGATAGTGGGCTAATGCTTACCGGACATTCTTCTACACATGCATTACATGTAGTACACGCCCATAGTTCTTCTTCTAAAATATAATCGCCCAATAACTGTTTTCCATCGCTTACAAATTCTCCACCGTTAGCATCAATATTTTTACCAACTTCTTCCAATCTATCTCTCGTATCCATCATGATTTTACGAGGTGATAATTTCTTTCCCGTTAGATTTGCTGGACAAGAAGATGTACATCTTCCACATTCAGTACAGGTATATGCCCCTAAGAGCTGCACCCAACTTAAATCCTGAACATCACTAGCTCCAAATTTAGAAGGTTCTTCTTCAGCACTATCATCGGCTGGGGCAGCAAACGGATCTGCATTAGGATCCATCATAAGCTGTACTTCACTTTTAACCGATTCTAAATTATCTAATTGACCTTTCGGATTTACACTAGCAAAATACGTGTTTGGAAATGCCAATAAAATATGCAGGTGCTTAGAAAAATATAAATAGTTTAAAAATATTAATATTCCAACAATATGAAGCCACCATGCGCCCCTTTCAATGAAGTGCAAAGTGTTTGCTGAAACATTTTCAAATAAAGGCGTAATAAATTGACTTATTACATTTCCTGAGGCCAAAGATTGAAAATGGCTGTCAGTAGCATTCATGACTAAAAAAAGTGTCATCAGTACCATTTCAAAATAAAGAATAATGTTACCATCATTTTTTGGCCATGTGGTCATCTCTGTGCTCCAAAACCGTTTAAGTTTGATGACATTTCTTCTGATCCAAAAAATAACAACCGCGATAAAAACTAGTGCAGCTAAAATTTCAAATGCGCCTATTAGCACGCCATATAAAGCGCCTACAGAAGAAAAAATGCGATGCGTACCAAATAGTCCATCAATTATTATTTCTAGAACTTCAATATTTATAATAACAAAACCAACATAAACAACAACATGTAAAATACCAGCCACAGGACGTCTAACCATTTTTCCTTGCCCTAAGGCAATTCTTGTCATGTTTTTCCAGCGTTGTGAGCTATCATTTGAAACATCAATATCACGACCAAGATTAATATTT
>JAGSHF010000230.1 GCA_023954685.1 Flavobacteriaceae bacterium
TGTGCTTACTGCATCTCACAACCCTCCTGAGTATAATGGATACAAGGTGTATTGGCGAGATGGCGGTCAGTTAGTTCCGCCACAAGATGCTGAAATTATTGAAGAAATCAATAACCTCGATTATGATGAAATAAAATTTGATGCTAATCAAAGTCTAATTGAGTATATTGGAAAAGAAATTGATGATATTTTCATTAATGCTTCAATCAAAAATGGTAGTTTTAATACTTCACAACTAGCAAAAGATAACCTAAAGATAGTTTTTACATCACTTCATGGCACTTCAATAACAGTCGTTCCAGAGACCTTAAATCGTGCTGGTTATAATAAGGTCCATATTGTTAAAGAACAGGCATTACCAAATGGTGATTTCCCAACCGTAGTTTCTCCAAACCCTGAAGAGCCCGCTGCCTTAAAACTTGCATTAGATCTTGCCGAAAAGATTGATGCAGATATCGTTATAGGCACTGATCCTGATTGTGATCGATTAGGTATTGCGGTAAGAGATTCAAATAATAAAATGCTTATACTTAATGGCAATCAAGCCATGATTATGATGACTAATTTTTTAATGAATCATTATAAAGAAGAAGGTTGCCTCACTCCTACTGATTTTGTAGGTAGTACCATAGTTTCAACCCCAATGATGAAAAAATTGGCAGAAGCATATAATGTAGAGTGTAAAATTGGATTAACTGGTTTTAAATGGATTGCCAAAATGATTAATGATTTCCCTGATCAATATTTTATCGGTGGTGGTGAAGAAAGTTTTGGATTTATGGTTGGTGATTTTGTAAGAGATAAGGACGCCGTAACTTCAACGCTATTGGCTTGTGAAATAGCTGCGGTAGCAAAGGCCAAAGGGAGTTCACTATATGAAGAGCTTATAACACTGTACATAGAACACGGTTTTTATAAAGAACGCTTAGTATCCATGGTTAAAAAAGGGATTCAAGGTGCTGAGGAAATCAAACAAATTATGATTGATGCTAGGGATCAACCTCTTACGATGGTAAATGGTTCCAAAGTAATTAAAATAGAGGATTATCAATTATCTATTCAAACTAATGTAAACACTGGAGAAGTATCAACAATAGATATTCCTAAATCCAACGTGCTCATATATTATACCGAAGATGGAAGTAAAATAGCACTTCGCCCAAGCGGTACAGAACCAAAAATTAAGTTTTATATTAGCGTCAGTACAACATTGAATAACGCTAATGATTTTGAGGATACTCAAAATCTACTAGAAGCTAAAATTGATGAAATAATTAAAGACTTGAAAATTAACTAAATGGATTATATAAAAAAACTATCCAGATTTATAATTCCATACAAGAGATACGCCTATCTTAATATCTTTTTTAACATTTTATATGCCCTTTTTGGGACACTTTCATTTGTGTCTTTAATGCCAATGTTAAAAGTTTTGCTCAAAACATCAGAACGTATTTTAGAGCAACCCGTTCGTGAAAACTATGCTGGATTGCTTGCTTACGGCGACTATTTAAATGATTTTCTCAACTATTTTATAACCACTAAGATTGAAGCTGACGGTCAATATTCTGTGCTAATACTCATGATTTGCATAGTGTTATCGACATTTTTTTTAAAAAATATTTCTGGTTATTTTTCTAACTTTTTCTTGGCATACTTGAGAAACGGTATTTTAAAAGATATTAGAAATGAACTCTATTATAAAACGGTAGTGCTCCCCATTTCATACTTCACTGAAAAACGTAAAGGGGACATCATAGCTAGAATTTCTGCAGATGTTAATGAGATTCAAAACTCCTTATTAGCTATTTTAGAGCTATTAGTAAGAGAGCCGCTTACCATCTTATTTACGATAATAGTGATGTTCACGATTAGCCTCAAACTAACCATATTTGTTTTTATTTTTATTCCTATATCCGGGCTTATCATTTCTTGGGTCGGAAAAAGTCTAAAAAAACACTCTAAAAAAGTTCAGGATGAAAATGGTGTATTCCTTTCCATTTTAGATGAAACTTTAAACGGATTGAAAGTCATCAAAGGCTTCAATTCTGAAAATAGATTTAATACGATATTCAAGAATTCTACAAGTAAACTTTATGGTTATGCCAATGCACTTGCGCATCGTCAAAATTTAGCATCACCAACAAGTGAGTTTTTAGGAATAGGAGTCATTGCCGTCATTTTGCTTTATGGAGGAAAAATGGTATTGGTTGATAAAATGTTAACCCCCGATGAATTCATTACTTATATGGCCCTGGCGTATAACATCTTAACACCTGCAAAAGCTATTAGTAAAGCCAGTTATAAAGTGAAAGCAGGTAATGCTTCTGCTGATCGCGTGCTGGAAATATTAAATACCGAATCGCCTCTTAAAGATTCAAAAGATGCCACGGAAAAATCGAGTTTCAACACTTCAATTGCCCTTAATAATGTTTCGTTTCAATATGCAGATGAGTTGGTACTCAAAAAATTTTCAATCTCGGTTGAAAAAGGCAAATCACTTGCATTGGTGGGTCAGTCAGGAAGCGGAAAATCTACGATTGCGAATTTGGTAACACGATTTTATGATGTTAACTCAGGAAGTATTACTGTTGATGGTGAAAACATTAAAAACGTGACGAAGTATTCCTTACGAAATTTAATGGGACTCGTAACTCAAGATTCCATACTCTTTAATGATTCTGTTAAAAACAATATTCTTCTAGGTAAGGAAAATGCCACAGATAAAGAAATTATTGACGCCTTAAAGATTGCCAACGCATGGGAATTTGTAAAAGATTTACCTCAAGGTATAGAAACTAACATTGGTGATTCTGGAAACAAATTATCAGGAGGTCAAAAGCAAAGACTGAGTATTGCTCGAGCTGTTCTTAAAAATCCACCAATCATGATACTTGATGAAGCTACATCGGCATTGGATACACAAAGCGAAAGATTAGTACAAAATGCTCTTGAAAATATGATGAAAAATAGAACATCTATTGTTATTGCGCATCGGCTTTCTACAATTCAAAATGCAGATAATATAGCAGTTATGCAAAAAGGTGAAATTGTAGAACAAGGGAAGCATGAAGAGTTACTTCAGAAGAATGGCGTTTATAAAAATTTGGTCAACATGCAATCCTTTCAATAAATTAAAGATGACTACATTATTATAATAAAGAAAAGGATGAAATTTGGGTATCATCCTTTTCTTGTTTATTACCACATTTGGGGGACATGGTAACGCCATAAAGTCGGTTAAGATGATGTAAATCTAATTGAATTTAATGTAATAACCAAAGAAATGCTGCATTTAATCGATAATAAACTACACTTTATCGATGTTTATTACATTATCTACCTGATTCAAAACCTTTTAAGCTTAAAATATTAATTTTAATTCTTTATTAAACTTTTTATAATTTTTAACGTCTAAGACTCAAACCCAATTTTATTGGATACCAACGAAAAAGAACTCATACATCAGTTACAACAAGAATCCTCTAGAGATATTGCTTTTAGGACCCTAATGGCGTTATATAAAGAACGCTTGTACTGGCATATCAGAAAAATTGTAATATCTCATGATGACGCCGATGACGTTTTACAAAATACATTCATAAAAGTATACAGGAGCATTCAAAATTTTAAAGGTGAAAGCAAATTATATTCTTGGATGTATAGAATAGCAACCAACGAATCCATTACTTTTTTAAACAAAGAAGCAAAACGGAAGCAAATCTCAAACGAAGAGGTTAAAACAAATGCAATAAACAATTTAAAAGCCGATGTTTATTTTGAGGGAGATGAAATTCAAATAAAATTACAAAAAGCAATAGCGACTCTGCCTCAGAAACAGCAATTGGTTTTTAATATGCGATATTTTGACGAAGTCAAATATAAAAACATGTCAGAAATTTTAGATACGAGTGAAGGCGCTCTTAAAAGTTCCTATCATTTAGCTGTCAAAAAAATTGAGGCATTCTTAACTCAAGATTAAACTTTTTAATGAAAAACTAGTCTAACCTAAAGACAATGAAAAACGAATTAAAACATATCGCAAAATCCGGCTTCAAAATTCCTGATGGTTATTTAGACAGTGTAGAGGACCATATATTGAATCAAATGCATCTCGAGGCAAAAGTTCAAAAAGGTCACAATGCTAACTTTAGCATTCCTGATGGTTATTTTGATGATTTTGAAGATAAGGTTGTTAATAGTATTTCTCGTCCTGAAAAAACTAAAGTCGTTAATCTGAACAAAAGAAGATTTTATTATATCGCTGGCGTGGCTGCCTCGTTAATTATCATGATTAGTGTATTTATCCCTCAGAAAAAAGTGACTTTTGATAATATCGACATAGAAATTGTTGAGCATTTTGTTGAAACTCAACATTACAATTCGAA
>JAGSHF010000218.1 GCA_023954685.1 Flavobacteriaceae bacterium
ATTCAGGCTATTTATGGAAACAAATTGCCTTCAACAGTAGAGTTACTTTCTGAAAAAGATAGATTTAATGAATATATAATGACTGGTTTAAGGACGATATGGGGAGTGTCTTTGGTGAAAATCCAGAATGATTTTAAGCCAGAATTCAGAAACTATTTGTTAAAAAATGCAGAGCCCTATCTCGATAATGGGCAACTTGAAATTATAGACAAAAAAATAGTAGCAACTCATAATGGTAAGTTTTTAATAGATGGAATAGCCTCCGAATTGTTTATGATTTGATTATATTTGAGCATGATTGCTACAATAGAAACCAACTCGAAGAAATATAAGATAGACTTAACAAAACCACTTGATATTTCTATGCCATTAAGGGCTTCAAAAAATAATGTAAATGCATGGTATATTGGTGAACCTAGTATAGAGCCTGTTATTCTTGATGGTATGACAGCTTCGGTTGCCGAAGGAGCATCCATTAATTTTAATAATATCATGTTTAACCCTCATGCGCATGGTACGCATACTGAATGTGCGGGGCATATCACTGAAAAAGTGCATAGCATCAATCAAAACCTAAAGCGGTTCTTCTTTTTAGCTGAAGTGATTACAGTCGCCCCAGAAACATATCTCGAAGATAATGTGATTTCAAAAAAACAACTGCAATTTGCATTAGGGAATAAAAAAAGAGACGCGTTAATTGTACGAACAATTCCAAATACAAAAGAGAAATTAAATTCACAATATTCAAATAGTAATTGGCCTTATTTTCAACAAGATGCTATGGCGTATTTGGTGAAAAAAGGCGTAAAACATTTGTTGATTGATTTGCCAAGTGTGGATAGAGAAAAAGATGGAGGCGAATTGCGATGTCACAATACCTTTTGGAATACCAAAGGGAAATTAAGATTAGATGCTACGATTACCGAATTTATTTATGTAGATAATAAAATAGTGGATGGTACGTTTTTTTTAAATCTTCAAATAGCGCCTTTTGAAAATGATGCCTCACCGAGTAAACCTATCTTATATCAAATTGAAGATTAATGCATATTGATGAAATTCGTGACTATTGCTTATCTAAAAAAGCCGCTACTGAGAGCTTTCCCTTCGACGAAAACACTTTAGTGTTTAAAGTCATGAATAAAATGTTTTTAATGACACCTTTGGAAAAATGGGATCAAGACGAAGGAAGTGTTACCGTAAAATGTAACCCAGAATATACCCTTGAATTGAGAGAACAGTATGAGAGTATTTACCCCGGGCCTTATGTGAGTAATAAGCATTGGAATACGTTGGCAATTTATAAAAATGAGTTGTCGCCAAAGTTTGTTTGTGAATTAATAGATCACAGTTACGATATGGTCGTGAAAGGCATGACGAAAAAAATGAAAGCAGAATTAGAAGCACTTTAAAGTTGTATAATTACGATACAAAAACCTAACAATGAATATAGTAAGAGAATTACAAAAAAGATGTGGAGATAAATGTGAATTGTGTGGCAGTAATGAGTCGTTACTAGTTTATAATATACCACCTTCCAAAGAAGAAAAATTAGATAATGCACTTATGGTATGTAAAGTGTGTAATGATCAGATTGAAAACCCGGAGACGACAAATGCCAATCATTGGAGATGTTTAAATGATAGTATGTGGAGCGAACATAAAGCAGTTCAAGTGGTTGCTTGGAGAATGCTTTCCAGATTAAGAAATGAGGGGTGGCCTCAAGACTTGCTTGATATGATGTATTTAGAAGAGGACAATTTAGATTTTGCGAAGGCCACAGGTGAAGGCGAAGACGATACAGATAAATTAATACACAGAGACGTAAATGGTGTCATATTAGAGGCTGGAGATTCAGTGGTTTTAATAAAAGATTTGAAAGTAAAAGGTTCAAGTTTGGTGGCTAAGCAAGGAACAGCTGTTAGAAATATTCGTTTAGATAGAGATAATGATAAATATATAGAAGGTAAAGTTGGGCCTACACAAATCGTAATTATTACGGAATATGTGAAGAAAATATAATTTTAAGATTTTTATCTGAAATTTGAAGCTTATTTTATTTTAGAATAAGCTTTTTGCTTTTTAGAGCTTCTTATAATGTGGGATTTATTTTGTATATTATAGAGCCTATAATAAGTCTACACATTGAATTATCGTACATATTGAAGGTTTGGCCTCAAAGAATTATTAATGTCTTATCTACATAATTTAATTTTTTGAAATTATGAAAATCGTTAATTCAAACATTAAAGGATTATTTCTGATAATATTCCTTACCGCTAATTTAGTGTTTGCCCAAGAGCAGCAGCAAGATCAACTATTTGTAAAAGTTAAAACCATGCATTGGACCATGGAATTAGATGACTTTTCTATGGAAGAATGGAAAAGTGTGGAGCAAGAATATCATGAAAAAGTCATCATGAAAAATGAATACATCCTGTCATCTACAGTTTTACAACATCATTTTACTGGGGATAGCTCAGAGATCATGTTTATAATGGTGTTCAGTTCTTGGAATAATATTGATTTGGCGATTGAAAGAACTAATGAATTGGTAAGAGCTGTATGGCCCGATAAAACAGATCGCGAAGCATTTTTAAAAAAGCAAGCTAAGTTCTATGCTAATCATCATTCCGATGAGATTTATACAACTCTCGCTGGAGCGATGCAATTGGAAACGACCGACCTGCCTTTAATGTACTATCTAAGAACTAGCTATTTGGCATTTCCTGATGATGGCAGTGATGCTGAATTTCAAGCTTTATTGGATGAGTATAATAATGAGGTGACATATAATAATGAATACTATAAAGCCTATTATCCTCAAAAGCATTATTATGGTTCTGATAGATCAGAGTTTATTGAGATCTTTTGCGCCGAAACTCTGGCTAGTCTTGAGAAAGGTATTGCCAAACAGGGAGAATTATTTAGAGCACATTGGTCCGATGACGCCGCTCAAGAAAAATATAATGGTGCTTTTGGGAAGTATCTTACAGGGATTCATAGTGATAGAATTTACAGCTCGGTACCAGAATTACATAAACCTATTGAAGAATCAGATAATTAGTAATTTTTTGTTTTTCGGTAATTTGACGGCGACACCTTTTTTACGGATTTAAACTGACGGTTAAAATTGGAAATATTGTTAAATCCAGATTGATCTGCAATCTCAGCAATAGAAAGATCGTTGTTTATCAATAACAATTTACTTGCATTTTCAACTCTTAATTCATTTAAAAAGCGAAAGTATGTTTTATTGGTACGTTTTTTAAAATATTTACAGAATGCATTCTTTGTCATGGCAGCTACTGTTGCGATTGTATCCAGTGAGATATTGTGGTAATAATTGTTCATTGTGTACTCCATAACATCTCTCATACGTTTACCTTCACTATCAGTATATTTTTTGTCATAAATGAATGACGATAATGATAACGTTTTAGATTTTGAAAGGAGTTTTAAAATTTCAAGAAGAATAATAAACCTTTGAAATTTACTGCTATCATTTAGTTGTGTAAAAAGGTTTTCTAATTTGTTTGATTTGGTTGAAACACTGAATCCATAATCTACTTTTTTAAAGAATGTATTGAGCTCTCTTAACTCCTCCAATTCAAAAAAATCACTACCAAATGCAGATTTTGAAAAGAAAAGGGACAGCATTACTGATGCTTTATTTGCGGTAATATCACTTTTAAAGACATGTGGTAAATTACTGCCAATAGCTAATAGGTCTCCTTTTTTATAATAGTTAATGGTATCACCAACTATTAAAGTGCCTTCGCCTTCTAAGATATAACTTACTTGAATTTCTTCATGTTGATGAAACTTATCGTAGAATACAAATTCTCTATCTTCTTGATAAATTAAAGCATCATGTTCTGGTTTGGGTATTTGAAATGGTAATACTTTCATACTGCTAATATATGCGAATAATACTCTTTAATAGTGATAAACAATATTTTTTAGGATAATATAGTATTTATTTTGGATAAAGAATAATTAACAATTCATTACGTTCATGACGTAATTTTGTTTCAAATAAATTTTATTATGGGTTTAGAATGGAATGGCGTAATGCCAGCCGTGTTTACATGGTTAAAAGAGTCAAAATCCGGCGCTCTTGAAATTGACCTTGATGCAACACAAAAACAGGCCGCGGGTATTTTAAAAGCTCAGGGAAAGGGCGGAAGCAGAATGAGCGGACTTGTCGGTTCTGGAACTCTGGGTGAGAATAGCTACCTAAGCACCAAACAGCGTCTTTCCTTACTTAAATCCCTTTCTGAGGTTGCTAAAGAATACAATGTCCCGTTGATTAGTGGAGCAGCAGCAGAAACTAAGGAAGAACTTGCCAAAATCGTTGAAGGACTTGCCACAGTTGGAGTTGATACAGTCATGGTCATGCCACCAAAAACTAAGGCGGTTCCTTCTGAAAAAGAAATGTACGAGTACTATGCACTTTCTGAAGAAACTGCAAAAAATGTAGGTGTTACAATTATGCCTTATAACAATCCTGATGCAGCCGGTTATCATGCGCTCTCAACAGACCTTCTTAAAAGACTTTCTGTTCTTCCTAAGGTAACTGCTCTTAAAATATCGACTATAGATGTTTCAATTATTGAAACCTTGGTGTTAGAGAACAAAGAATTAAAAATTTTGGCAGGAGTAGACACAGTCACCGTATATGCAGGACTCGCTGGAGCAAGTGGTGGGATTACAGGTGTAGGTACTATCTTCCCCAAGGCAAGTCTTACTATGCAGGAGTATGTTTTAAATGGAGAATGGGCTGAGGCAAACAAAATTTCTCAAGCTTTAAATTCATTATCGTATCTGGATGCTCAGCCACTGCTTATGGAATATCTTAAACTTGCTATGGGTATTCATCATAATGATGTAGCTGGAGGGCTTCGTACCTTTGGTAAGAAATTAACTCAACAGCAAATTGATGATGTCCGTGCAAGATATATTCTGGCAAAAGAAAGACTTGAAATTTTGGACTTAATAGGTTAAGCCTTTCAAATATGACAAGAATGAAAAATCGTTTTG
>JAGSHF010000210.1 GCA_023954685.1 Flavobacteriaceae bacterium
TAGCTACGTTGGGAAGGGATAAGCGCTGAAAGCATATAAGCGCGAAACCCACCACAAGATGAGATTTCTTTAAAGGGTCGTGGGAGATTACCACGTTGATAGGCTATAGGTGTAAAGGCAGTAATGTCATAGCCAAGTAGTACTAATAACCCATAGGCTTATTGTACGCCTGTTTTTTTATACTTCACCTTGGTTGGTGAAGGAGTAAGAATTATAAATCATGTATAAGATCTTTAAGATCCTTTTTCAATATGTTAAGATATTTGTTCATCACGAGATGAACGCTGAAGTTAGAGGCGTAAATGCCGATAACACACAGCTATAACTTAAGGTGGTTATAGCAATGGGGCTCACCTCTTACCATTCCGAACAGAGAAGTTAAGCCCATTAGCGCCGATGGTACTACAATTGTGGAAGAGTAGGTCGCCGCCTTTTTTGAAGACTCAATCATATTATATGATTGAGTCTTTTTTTTTACCCCTTTTTTTTATCCATACACCAGCTCCAATTTGTTTATCTTAAATTTGTGCAATAAGCATTCAATCAATGAAAATTAACAAGGAATTAGAATATGTTGAGTTTAATATTTAATTTTTATTTCTGGTTCATACCTAGTATCTTATTGGTATTTAACAACATAAATGCCAGTACTAATTTATCTTAAATTGAAATTTGTGCTCATCAGAACGTTATATGAGTTGTATTAATCAGAGATCAAGATTGTAGATAGATAATATAGTTTGTTCTTATTTATGAGTAAGTTGTATTCTATCTTTATATCAATAAAAACTGTCAATATAAAGTGTTGAATAGACTAGCAACAATACTTTTATAATACAATTAAATTTCCTATTTTCGATATTCTATGCATGCACTAATCCAATCTACAATACAAACGCTTCAAAAATCTAAAGTTCTGCTTTCATCACTAGCTGATAGTGACTTGGTAAATTCAAATGTAGGGCCTTATTATTCCAGTATTGGAACACATGTTCGTCATATTTTTGATTTTTATGATTGTATTTTAATTGACGGTAATAATTTCGATCTCACTGCAAGAAAGCGAAACAAAACTGTAGAAACCTGTTGCAACGCAGCGGGATTGTATTGTGACGAATTGCTGAATAAATTAAATCAACTTGGGCAGGACGAATTAGAAAGGCATGTTACTGTATTAGACGATTTAGGTCTTGGAACTATAGAAATAGATTATACGTATGCAGGGCTTTTAGCGCAGGCCAATAGCCATACTATTCATCACTATGCTATAATAAATTATATTCTAAATGGTTTACAGATAAAAATCAAAGATGAAACTTTTGGGTACAATCCCACGACACCAAAACCAGAAGTAAATCATATTTAATTCTTCTTGCCGAACATACTATTTATGATCGTTTGGATGCCCTTGAATGCGAAGAATATTGCTAAGCCACAAAGAATAAAACTTACAATTAGTAAAGGGATATAAAAATCTTTTTCCTTGTTGATATTGACAAGAAAAAACAGGGTAGGACCAGCAAACATTAAGACTAAGGAAATCCCCATTTTTTTAAGCCCTTGTGTGAGCACCTCTTTATCAGTATGTTTTGTTTCAGTTTCCATGTTTGTATATGTTAATGGCGGTTCTTACACTTTTATGTTTTTCCAGTAATTTCTGAGCTTGTTGATAGGTCACACCAGTAGCTTTCATTACCATTTTTATACCACGATCCACTAATTTATCATTACTCAATTGCATGTCCACCATCTTGTTTCCTTTTACTTTATCAAGTTGGACCATCGCACTCGTGGTAATCATATTTAAAACTAACTTCTGAGCAGTTCCTGCTTTCATTCTAGAACTACCGGTAACAAATTCTGGTCCTACAACCACTTCAACTGGAAATTGAGCTGTAGTTGATAATGAACTGTTGTGATTACATGTAATACAACCGGTGATAATATTGTTGCTGTTGCATGTTTTTAAAGCTTCTATAACATAGGGTGTTGTTCCAGAAGCAGCAATTCCAACGACAATATCATTGCTACTTATATTGTGATCTTTTAAATCTTCCCAACCTTGAGTTACGGAATCTTCCGCAAACTCTACTGCTTTTCTGATGGCAGTATCACCTCCAGCAATAAGACCTATTACCATTTCATGTGGCACGCCAAATGTAGGTGGGCATTCTGATGCATCCAAAATACCTAAGCGTCCACTAGTACCCGCACCAATATAAAATAAACGACCACCTTTTTTTAGCTGGCTTATGATTTGATGGACTAATAATTCAATTTGTGGTATTGCTTTCTCCACAGCAAGTGGCACTGTTTTATCTTCAGTATTTATATTGGTTAGCAGTTCTTTTACACTCATTTTTTCTAAATGATTGTAATGTGAATCTCGCTCTGTAGTCTTTATAAATGTCATTGGGTAAAAATACTGAAATTTGCCTTTTAAAATAAATGATCCTAAAGTTTATCGTTAATTATTCTACGCGATAAATCACCTCATCAACTTCTGATAATCTAAAATACCCAAATGGATAATTAGCGGCATTTGTTGTATTTATGCAATTTCCCCTCACGGACGCGGGCTGAGTTTCAAATGGACCTCCATTGCCACCTGTTTGTTGCAATAAAATAAACATATATTCGTAAAATCTTTGAGATACACCATGATTTCTAATAACAACAAGATCATTAGCCTTTAAATCTTCTTCTGAATAAAAACCAAAAATTTCATTACCATTAACAAATTCATCTTTAAAAGTGTCTAGAGTCGGTAGTACTGGAATATTTGGAATGAACTCGAAAAAATAATAATTTTCCTCATCGATGGGATCTGTGAAATAAGCCTTAATTTCAATCTCTTCTCCAGAAAAACCACCATCATCCTTTTGTTCTATATAATCAAATGGAGCAACCGATTTTAGCGTTTCGCTAGCGGTATATGTTTCACCGTCATAGATCACTACTAAATTATACAAACCGTTAATTATTGGATTGAAATTATCATTCAAATAAACACCAGTATTATTGTCTTCTATAAAAACATATTCATTACCAGAGGCATCAAAGACAGAAACTAGAGCGCCATTTGCGGGTGGTATTTGAGTATCAAAATATGGTGCTGATAAAGTTAGCTTAATGGACTGGTTGTTACCAGAAGTTCCTTTAAACCAATTAATAGAAGCGTCAATGACTAATCTTGGATCCGTATTATTTAAATCAACCTCTATTACATCTTCACAAGAGAAGGTCACTAGTAAAATAGTAAGTATCGTTATAATCTTTTTCATAGCTTAAAATTTGAAGTTATAAGAAATTGATGGTACAATTCCGAAGATTGATAAACGCGTTGCTTCATTAACAGCCGTTTCTGAATTTTGACCAAAACTGATTGAAGCAGCATTTCTTCTGTTATAGAGATTGTATATGCTAAACACCCATTCTCCTTTCCAACGTTTGGTTGAATCGGGTTTTGGAATATACGTTGCTGATACATCTATACGATGATAACTTGGTAATTGATTTGAGTTTCTGGCTTCATAACTTGGAATGATTATGCCATTGTATTCGTATTGCCCATTTGGAAACGTAGCTGGTTGTCCAGATTGAAAAATTAAATTACTACCAAATTTCCATTTTTCATTTAAATCGTATGTGCCTGTTACTGAAATATCATGTGTTTTGTCGTATGCTGCTCTATACCAAGCACCATTGTTTATCCCTGTTTCTTCTGGCGTTCTTCCTGGAGTTTGTTGCTCAGACCTAGAGAGTGTATAAGCGATCCAACCTTTTATCTTACCTTCATTTTTTCTTAAAAGAAATTCAAGACCATAAGCTCTAGCTTGACCATTCAATATGACTTGTTCTATCGCATTGTTTGCAATAAGATCTGCACCATCAATATAATCAACTCTATTCTTTATTTTTTTGTAAAACACTTCTGTTTCAATAGAGTAAGTGTCATTATTCAAAGCATTAAAATAGCCCAAAGCGACTTGATCCAATAGCTGTGGCTTAATATACTTTCCACTTGGAGCCCAAACATCTAAAGGTGTTGGCGAACTGGTATTTGAAATTAAGTGAAGGTATTGACTCATTCTATTATAACTCGCTTTAACCGAAGAATTATCATTCAATTGATAGGCCAAAGAAAACCGAGGTTCTAAATTAACAAAGGATTTAATGACATCACTACGCTCAAATGATTCCGTTCCTATTGGGTCGGCTTTTTCATATATTTGAAGAGCTTCATTAAATATAACAGGGTTATCATTTTCATAGATGTTAAGCTCATCTTGCCCTAATCTTAAAAAGGAACTCAAACGTAGACCATAACTAATGGCAAGTTTATTGGATAATTTATGTTCTGCTTCTACATAAACGGCGTTTTCTAAAGCAAATTTATCTGTTAGTTTAAACCTATTAACACCAGAGTCTCCAGTAGTTGGTTCAATTAAACCAGGATTAAAATTGTAATAAATACTGTTTAAACCATATTCCAATTTAAAGTTATTATCGATATAGTGCTTTAAATCGTATTTAACGTTAAAGTTTTTAATACCAGACGTCCAATCAAACTCCACAAAATCAAGTTTTAGATCATAATCATAATCCGAATATATCATCGACAGATTTGAAAATAATTTATCTGAAAACAAATGATTCCATCTAAAATTTACGACGGCATTACCATAATTATTTTCAAAACTTTCATTGATAACAAAAACATCACGACCGAAGTAGCCCGATAAATAAATATTATTGTTGTCATTTAATTTATAACTCAGTTTGGTGTTTAAATCGTAGAAATAGGCTTTATTAGTGATATCAAATAAGGGTAAAAACAAATGAGCGTAACTGCTCCTCCCGCCTAAAAGAAAAGATCCTTTTTCTTTTTTTATTGGACCTTCTAGTAATAACCTACTAGAAACGATCCCGATTCCACCATTCATTTTAAATTGTTTACTGTTCCCTTCTTTTTGATAGATGTCTAACACAGATGAAACACGACCACCATATTTGGCAGGTATGCCACCTTTGTAGAGCTTAATGTCTTTAATGGCATCTGGATTGAAAACAGAAAAGAATCCAAAAAGGTGAGAAGAGTTAAAAATTGTTGCTTCATCTAACAGTATCAAATTTTGATCTGCGGCACCCCCTCTAACATTAAA
>JAGSHF010000103.1 GCA_023954685.1 Flavobacteriaceae bacterium
GATTTGTTCTAAAAACGAGCACTTTTCACATATATTATTAAAAACTAATCAAGGACTAAGTGCCGCATTAAAAGCTGGTTTTAATGTCGTCAACACAAGGTATCTAGGTTATATTGATGGTGATTTACAAACACACCCTAATTATTTTAATTTACTATTAAATCATATTGAGCATTATGATTTGGTTATAGGTATCAGGGAACATCGACAGGATGACCTTATAAAACGCATATCATCTAAATTAGCAAATAGCGCTAGGCGGATGTTTACCCAAGATGGCATTAAAGATAGTGGTTGTCCATTAAAGGTTTTCAAAACAAAAAGTGCCCAGGCTATTCCAATGTTTAAGGGAATGCATCGGTTTTTACCAGCACTTGTTCAATTGGAAAAAGGGAAAGTAAAACAAGTTCCAATTTCCCATTACTCAAGAATAGCAGGTGAAACTAAATTTGGGGTTTGGCGTCGATTGTTTTCAACATTTATTGATTGTTTCATATTCTTGTGGATGAAGAAACGCTATATTAAAGTTGATATAAACAGTTCAAAATCGTGACTAAATTAATAAACATACATTTTATTGTCAACCCTATATCGGGATCAGGGAAAGCTAATTTCACACTAGAGTTTTTAAATTCATATTTCAGCAAAGATAATTATCAGCTATCTCTAAAATATTCTACATATAAACGTCATGCTATAACACTAACCAAAGCGTCCATATCAGAAAAGGCAAATATTATTGTGGCCTGTGGGGGTGATGGCACCATTAATGAAGTGGCATCTTGCCTGGTAAATTCTTCTATCAAATTAGGCATTGTACCTATGGGATCGGGAAACGGTTTAGCATCACATCTCAAAATACCTAAAAATATTGACAAAGCACTAAAACTTATTCAGGAACAATTTGTGACTTCTATTGATGTTGGATCTAATAATGGTACTTTCTTTTTTAGTAATACCGGAATAGGGTTTGATGCCAGAGTAATCAATTACTATGAGGCTTTAAATAAAAGAAAACTCTTAAGTTATTTCAGATCTTGTATCAAGGCCCTGTCTGACAAAGACAAAAAACAAGCCGTTATTATCGACATTAATGGTCATTCTTTTGAAATTAATCCTTTTTTAGTATTCACTTCAAACTCTAACGAACTGGGATACAACCTTAGCCTAACGCCAAAAGCTTCACTGCAAGATGGACAATTGGATGTCTTAATTGTTTCAAAATTATCACTACTGAGAGCTTTACTATTAGGGATATTAGTTATGTTTAAAAAACATCATCTACTCAGTAATGTTACAAGCTATAAAACAAAATCGATGCGTATATCTCATACAAATAGTAAACAATTCTTAACTCAAATTGATGGAGAATCTCATACTATTTTGAATAAAACATTAGATATTTCTATTCTTGAAAATGCACTGAAGGTCATTGTTAATAGATAAATTAGCATATAGTTTTGACATCAATTTAACAGCTGTCAAAACATCGATAACTAAATTTTCAATATCTTTGATGCTTATTAAAAATTACTTTTAAGACTATTCTTAATACAAAACATTTCTCATATTCATGCATAAGTTTATCCGATTAGAAGAGTATAAAATTTTACTCTATAGAATGTTTTTGGTGTACTTTTTTTATATGGTAGCAAGAGTATTGTTTTACTTTTATAATATTGATCTGGTTAAAGTAGATGGGGTTTTTGAATTTATCAAACTTGCATTTCATGGTTTAGCATTTGATACTACCGCCATTCTTTATGTCAATTCCTTGTTTATTTTGTTAAGTATCATCCCTTTGACCTTTAATACAACGAAGAGGTACCAAAAAGGGTTGTTTTATTTGTATTTTATTACAAATGGTATTGCATATGCAACAAACTTTGTTGATTTCATATACTACCGATTTATATTTAACCGAACTTCTACCTCGGTTATGGGAAGTTTAGAACATGAAACCAATAAGACGAGTTTATTCTTTAAATTCATTTTAGACTATTGGCATGTTTATATTTTGTTTTTTGCGGTATTAGCGTTTTGGATTTATAGTTATAAACGCGTAACGCTTAAACCTTACACACAACTTAAGCCTTTAAAATATTTCATAGGATCATTGCTCATCATGTGCCTTGTAACGGTTTTATGCATTGGAGGGATTCGAGGAGATTTTAAACACAGTACAAGACCCATTACATTAGTAGATGCGAGTCGTCATGTTACAAATCCTGTCCATTCAGATATTGTGCTCAATACGCCATTTACTATAATAAGGACCATAGGTAAAGATGATTTCAAGAAAGTAAATTATGTTTCAAAAGATATCATTGAATCAAATTTCAAACCCATAAAGCAATACCAGGATTCTTTAAATTTCGGCAATCGTAATGTAGTTGTGTTTATTATTGAAAGTTATGGCAAAGAATACTTAGGTGCTTTTAACAAACATAGTGGCATTCCTGATTATGAAAGCCATACGCCATTTATAGATTCGTTAGCGCAACACAGTCTGGTATTTTCAAACGCATATGCTAATGGGCGCAAATCTATACACGGGATGTCATCAGTTTTAGCCGGCATCCCTTCATTTAAGGTGGCCTATACGTCATCTGCGTATGTTCAGCAGCCTACACAATCTATTGTTTCTGCCTATAATGACATGGGATATGACACCTCATTTTTTCATGGTGCTCCTAATGGTTCGATGGGGTTTTTAGGGTTTAGCAACGTGCTTGGATTTGATCATTATTATGGTAAAACTGAATACGATGAATTTGATCCAGATAATGACGAATTTGACGGTTTCTGGGGTATTTGGGATGAACCTTTTTTTGAGTATATCAATAGTACTCTAGCAAAAAAACAAGAACCTTTTATGTCTTCTATATTTACGTTAACATCGCACTCCCCTTATATTATACCTGAAACTTATACTTCTAAATTTCCAGAGGGTGATATTATCATGCATAAATGTGTAGAGTATACCGATTATGCCATTCAACAGTTTTTCGAGACTGCAAAAAAAGAAGCATGGTTTGAAAACACCATTTTTGTTTTTACAGCAGATCATACTAATGAAATTTATTATGACGAATATAGAAAACCCATTAATAGATATGCTGTACCGATCATGTTTTATTCACCTAAAGGAGATGCTATCCTTATAGGAGAAAACAGAGCATTAGCGCAGCAAATAGACATCTACCCGACGTTGCTAAATTTATCAGGCTATAACAAACCTTTCAGAAGCTGGGGAAGAAGTTTAATTGGTGGCGATGCCGATATAGATCCATTTATTATGAATCATACAGGAATGCTTTATCAGTTTACTCAAGGCAATTATATTTGTATCTTTGATGGAAATGAAGCTATTGGCTTCTATGATGTCAATGACTTGGGCTTAGAACAAAATTTAATTGCTCAGAGAAATACTGAGATGAATGCTATTGAACAAGCTTGTAAAGCATTTATTCAAGATTATATGGAGCGCATAATTGACCGTAAACTTAGTGCTGAATAACCTAATCAAGATTAAAAAAAATTCGAATAATGAACAAAACTGTTAAACGCATCCTACTTGGCATTTTAGTAATTGCTGTTATTTTTACTGGCAAATATGTTTATGATATTCATTTGAACTATAACTTTAAAACGATTACTGACGGAAAAGTTTTCAGTTCTGGTGTGATTCCTCCAGAAAAAATAAAAGATTATGTTGAAGATCATAATATTAAGACCATTGTAGATTTCAGGCACCCTGGTATGGTAACAGATTTAAACCCTGCTATGATGGCGGATATAGAAGCTGAACGCGCCGCGGTTGACAAAATTGAGGGCGTAACACATCACAGTATTCCATCTGATCAAGTGCCAACTCAAGCAAATCTCGATAGTCTTTTTAATATTCTTGACCAGGAGGATGCATATCCCGTCTTAATGCATTGTTACCATGGTACGGGTCGTGCTCAAATATATTCGGCAATTTACAGAATTGAATATGAAGATTTCTCTAATGAAGAAGCTCGAAAAAAAACACGAATATTGCTCAAAGGGAGTTCTTTTGATGATGGCAAACCTAAAGGCGAGTTTTTAAAAGCTTATAAAACTAGAGAAGCTCAAGATAGTCTTAACTAGGTTTTGTGAAACGATGTTCTAGGTACCTGTTGAGTTTATAAAAACCAAAGCCTGCAAAAGCTCCTAATAACATTCCACAAACAATATCTAATGGGTAATGTACGCCAATATAAACACGGCTATACGCCATTACCGCTGCCCAAAACAACATGACAAAAATTAAATATTTGTATTGGGTTCTAAGCATTAACCCAATAAACACAGCAACACCCATTGAGTTAGATGCATGGCCAGACACAAATCCATAGGGATATCCACAATACGATTTAACCAAACGCATTACATCCATCACACCTTCTTGATGACAAGGACGTGGCCGGGCAAATCCATCTTTAAACAAATTAGTGACTTGATCGGTAAATGCTACCATTAAAGCAACAACTAAAATGGTTAACAAAAAAGCTTTCTTGTTTTGATGTTTATACACCAAATACAATAGTACAGCATATAATGGTATCCAATAAAACTTAGTGGTATAAAACATCCAGAAGCCATCCCAAGTTTCGGTACCCAGACCGTTTAAAAATAGGAAAAGGTCAGTATCGTATTGTAAAATTTGCTCTATCATTACGCCTCGTATTGTGCAATTTCATTATCATAAAATGCTGTTGCTTCTTCAATCAAGTTTTCCGTTTCACTCTCAAGTTCTTTTTGATCGTGTTGGTCAAATTCCTCCAACCATTCCACTTCATCATTTTCAAGATTTATTATAAATCTAGGAAATTCAGTGTGAATCACATAAATGGCATTTGGATATTTTGTGTTATCACCTAGAATAAATTTTGGCAGTTCCATAACTAAATCAGTTTTGTTCGTTTTGCGAAATTAAACGTTTTGAAAGATAATTAAATCTAATATATAATAAAATTGCAGCAGTTGTAAGCCCCACTAAAAGTCCTATCCAAATTCCAAAACTCCCATAATACTCTTCCTTTCCTAGAAAATAACTGGTCGGAAATCCAATAACCCAATACGCCATAAACGTTATAATAGTAGGGATCTTTACATCTTGCAAACCTCGTAAAGCCCCCAAAATAATAACTTGAGCACTATCACTCAATTGAAACACAGCTGCAGCAAGCAATAGTTTTGCAGCGATAGTCACCACTTCTTTATTGTCAAACCTATTTATGGGGTCATCCAAATCAACATACAAGGTTGGAAATACGTTATGAAATAAAGCAAACAGCAATGCAAAAACAAATGCCATAGCTAAGCCCAGTAGAAATATAGAAATTGCTATGCGCCTTAATTCTTTAAAGTTTTGTAATCCTTTTTGATTCCCCACACGTATCATCGCCGCCACACTCAAACCCATTGCAACCATAAAAGTCATTGAGGATAAGTTCAACGCAATTTGATTTGCCGCTTGATGATTTTTACCTAACAGGCCGCTCAACCATATGGCTGCTGTAAAAATTGCAACCTCAAAAAACATCTGCATGGCGCTAGGCAATCCAATACTCATCACTTTTTTAATCATTTTCAAGTCTAAAACAAAAAGTTTTATATTAGTTACATACCGTTTTGTTCTTTCCTTTTTATTTAATAACCACCATAAAAAGTAGAGCATAACCACTCGAGATACTAGTGTGCCGACTGCTGCCCCGACTATCCCCATTTGAGGAAACCCAAATTTCCCGAAAATTAATAGATAATTTAAAACCACATTAATAACATTGGCTATAATTGTAGCATACATCGGATATTTAGTCATGGACATGCCATCACTAAACTGCTTAAAAGCTTGGAAAATTATTAATGGTACAAGGGAAAATGCAACCAAGTCTAAATACGGGATTGCCAGTTTCACCACTTCTTCCGGTTGCTGCATCAATAGCATTAAAGGTTTTGCTAATAAAATCATACCAAATAGCAAAAGACTTAAAATAATACACAAAAACAAACCATGTTTAAACGATGATTTTCCTTTTGCGAAATCATTTTCAGAATCAGCTTCTGCGATTAATGGGGTGATAGCGGTTGAAAACCCGATACCTAAGGACATTGCAATAAAAATAAAACTATTCCCTAATGAAACAGCAGCCAATTCAGCAGAGCCTAATTGCCCCACCATGATGTTATCAATCAGGCTTACAAATGTATGGCCTAACATCCCGAGTATTACAGGTGTCGCTAATTTTAAATTGTAATTAAATTCCTTGGTATAGCTGGATAGCACTTAAATATAATTATGCATCAAAGGTAAGTCATGAATTTGACAAAATGAATTTTAGAAATAATAAACTAAATTATATTTAACTGTTGATAAGTTAGGATAACAATCTTATTATAAACAGATTATATGTTCTAATTTTATATCATGCTATTTTAAAAGCAAAATACTTTTAGAATATTTGAATGGTTTTAAAAATATCACCATTATTAACTATCAAACTCACTAACAGAGAAATTTGACATCTATTTGGAATTACTTATATATTATAAAATATCAGTTTTTGTTATAGCAAAAAATCTATCTTAAGTAATAACCTATAACAAAAAAGCAGCCTTATGATAGGGCTGCTTTTTTAATTAATTTGCTTTATAATGAATACTATTCTTCTTCATCGGCTGCAGCGTTAGACTCATCAATTAAGTTTAACATATTATTTTCTTGAAGAATATTATACCACCTTAGTACTTTCTTAATATCACCTGGATATACGCGATCTTCATCATAATCTGGCAACACTTCAAAGAAATACTCTTCTAACTTATCTTTACTACTTTTATGACTAATACTCGTTGGGCCATCATTTTCTTTTGCTTTTATTTTTCCCAATACTATGCGTAATGGTACTTCCTCTGTTAAGGTATATATTGCAATTTCACTAAGTAAACTTACATTACTTCTTAAATTAACCGATAGGCGTTTTCCATCAATTAAGGATTCTGCAATGAAACCGCTTCTGGTTTGTGTTACCAATTTAAATAAACCTGGTTTTTCCGAAATTGATAAAATGCTTTCTAAACTCATAATGTCATTAAAATTTTAAAGCGGCAAATATCACTGCTTTGAATATTGTATCAAAATATTATCGTCTCTTTTTTGCATCAGGGAATCGCATTTTATAATCAACGCTAATTTTCCCTTTTGAAATATTAGTCAATTTCCCCTTTATCAATCGCTTTTTAAAGCTTGAAATTTTATCGGTAAATAAAATACCGTCAATATGGTCATACTCATGCTGAATTACTCTCGCCAATAAGCCTTCAAAGGTTCTTGTATGAGACTCAAAATGTTCATCCTGATATTGAATCGTGACTGTTGGTTTTCTGAATACATCTTCTCTCACATTAGGTATACTTAAACAGCCTTCATTAAAGGCCCATTCATCACCTTCTTCGGCCAATATCTTTGCATTAATAAATACACCTTTAAAATCTTTAAGTTGTTGCTTTTCTTCAGGTGATAATTCTTCATCTTCTGCAAATGGAGAAGTATCCACAAGAAATAATCGAATTGGTAAGCCAATTTGTGGCGCAGCCAAACCAACACCATAAGCATTATACATGGTTTCAAACATGTTTTCTAGCAACATATCTAATTTTGGATAATTCTCATCAATCTCTTTTGCTTTAACCCTTAAAACCGGGTCGCCATAGGCTATAATTGGTAATATCATATCAGCATTTCTAAATTGGTTGCAAAAATACAATTATGCTTGACTATTTTTAAGCAAAACACTATTTATTTTGCAAATAGGTTTGAAGAATAATAGTTGCACTTATTTCATCAATCAATGCTTTGTTACGTCGTTGTTTTTTATTGAGGCCACTATCTATCATCGTTTGAAAAGCCATTTTAGAGGTAAAGCGTTCATCAACTCTTTGAATAGGTACTTTCGGAAATTGTTTTTGCAATTTTATTAAAAAGGGCTGAATGAGCGCTTCACTTTCAGAAACTTGATTATCCATTTGTTTAGGTTCTCCTATTACAAATAAAGCTACATTTTCAGTTTTTAAATATTGATGCAAGAACTTAAATATTTCTTTAGTTTCTACCGTAGTTAATCCTGAAGCTATAATTTGAAGCTCATCTGTAATAGCAACTCCTGTTCTTTTCTCTCCGTAATCTAATGCCAATATTCTTCCCATAATTATTACAAAATTACATAAAAAAAACGCTCTTAAATAAGAGCGCTCTTTAACCATAAAATATACAAGTCAAATGTCCTAAAACAAATACTTATCATAGCAGTATTAAAACGGTTACGTTTAAGGTTAATGTACGGTTTCAATTTTTAAGACCCAACAAACTTTTAAAAGTCACATTCTATTTTTTAAAATAAATTTAAGATTATATTTGTGGTAAATATTTAGATCAATGAATGCTTTAAGAACGACCATAGAAAATGCCTGGAATAATCGTGAATTATTAAAAGAATCAAATACTACTGACGCCATAAGAGAAGTGATTTCTCTTTTGGATTCTGGTGATTTACGTGTTGCTGAGCCAACCACTGATGGGTGGCAAGTTAATGAATGGATAAAGAAAGCTGTCGTTCTCTATTTCCCTATTCAGAAGATGGAAACTTTTGAGGTTGGTATTTTTGAATATCATGATAAAATTCCATTAAAAACAGGATATGCCGAAAAAGGCATTCGAGTCGTACCACATGCCGTAGCGAGACAAGGCGCTTATATTGCTTCTGGAACCATTTTAATGCCAAGTTATGTTAATATTGGTGCTTATGTTGATGAGGGCACTATGGTCGATACATGGGCTACCGTTGGAAGTTGTGCTCAAATAGGTAAAAACGTACATTTATCTGGCGGTGTTGGTATTGGAGGGGTTTTAGAACCTTTGCAAGCAGCACCGGTGATTATTGAAGATGGTGCGTTTATTGGTAGTCGTTGTATTGTTGTTGAAGGTGTACGAATTGAAAAAGAAGCCGTTTTAGGAGCCAATGTAGTTTTAACTATGAGTACAAAAATTATTGATGTTACCGGTGACGAACCAATAGAAATGAAAGGTATTGTACCAGCAAGATCTGTAGTTATTCCAGGAAGTTACAGTAAAGAATTTCCTGCGGGGAGTTATAATGTACCCTGTGCCTTAATTATTGGGAAACGAAAAGAAAGCACAAATAAAAAAACATCCTTAAACGATGCGCTTCGTGAATATGATGTTGCTGTTTAATTTCAGAACTAACTTTTAAATCGCATTTTTCTTCCCGAGCGACGTAATTTTTTAGCATCAATTTTACATTGAAAATTTCTGCTATGCTTCAGCATTAGCTGATGGGTTTCTTCAAAAGTTTTATGGTAAAGTTCCGCATAAGTTTTTGCCATAATTTTCACCATGGCTTTTGAAAGCCAGAGCCTTCTAAAATTATGCATTCGCTTATCAAAATCCATCACTTCAAAACGCATTCGGTTTAAATCAATTAAATAAAAATCGTAATTATTGTTTTCTTTTTTAACAATTAGAGTATTCCCAGGTGAATGGTCTAAGAAATTAATATCATTTTCATGGAGTTGAAATGTAAACTTAGTGAGTTGCCTTAAAACTTCATTCCGATTGGGGAAATTTAACTCATGAATTAAATTTCTAACATCAAAATCATAGTCTATATGCCTACTGATATAAAAACTTTGCTTCAAACCAAATAAGGTAGACATCTCAAAATAGGCCAATGGAAAAGGGGTTAAAACACCTTTGCCTATAAGGTGATTTGCATATTCATAAGAGCGCTCAGCCTTAGATTTCCTAATATACTTATAAACAAAACTATTCAACCAATTTGGTGTTTTGAATGCCTTTATATTTAGTTTTTCGCCATTTACAACAAAGCTTTTTATGGTATTTCGTTCTCCTTTCAACACAACATCACCTTCGTCATAAAAACGATTAATGCAGTCCACTAACTGAGTTTTCACCGCCTCGTATTTTGGATGAATTACACTGTTGATTATTGGTTTTCCCATATTTTTCAAAGATATATCAAATGATACATTCACACCAGAATTTGTATTATTAAATAATAGGCCATAATAATTGTAACTAAATTTTAATACCCGTAGAAATTATAATATTTTGCGTAGGTGATAATTCATTCATGAAGAAAATACTTATAATCCAAAATAAACGTATTGGCGATGTTTTGCTTAGCTCTATCATTGCTAACAATATAAAAGCCGTATTTCCTGATAGTACTGTAGACTTTTTTGCTTACGACTATGCAAGTGCAGTGCTCGTCAATAACCCCAATATAGATCATATTATTTCTGTTAATGACGCAGCTTTAAAAAAAACTAAAATATTACTGCGCCATATCAGAGCTATTAAAGCGAATAACTATGATATTATTTTTGATCCTTATGCCAAATTGCAAAGTAAACTCATGTGTTTACATTCAGCAGCGCCTTACCGGATTGGTTTTAAGCGTGCTAATAAAAAATTAAAACTTCCATTCTATACGCACGCCATAAACTTTTTAGATAAAAGCTCTAAAATTTGTGGTAAAGCCATTGAGGATAGAATTAATATTATCGATTCAGTTTTTCCGCTGAGTAATCCAGATTATGAGCCAAAGATTTTTTTGACTGAATCCGAAAAAGCATATCAAATTGATGAGAATATTGAATATCCTTTGCTAATGCTTGGCGTTTTAGGCAGTACACCACAAAAATCAATGCCGTATCCATATGTAGCCGAAATTATTGATTTTATCACATCAAATTATAAGGTAACTGTCCTTTTTAATTATGCACCACACCAAAAATCTGAAGCTCTAAAAATTTATAAATTATGTCATAATAAAGCTCAAATTAATTTAGATGTTTATGAGAATTCTGTGCGTGGATTCATTACTTTAATGAACCAATGTGATCTATTAATTTCTAATGAAGGTGGCAGTGTACATATGGCTAAGGCATTGAATAAACCCACATTCACTATCTACTCCCCATACATTTTAAAAGATCATTGGGCGAGTTTTGAAGATGGCAAAAAACACGAATCTATTCATTTGCTTGAAGAAAAGCCTGATGCATTTCCCAACGATAGAAAAGAACGCAAACGTATTGAAAAGAATCCTACTGAATTGTATAATGCCTTAACTCCTGAAATGATAATTAAAAAATTAGACCCCTTTTTAAA
>JAGSHF010000060.1 GCA_023954685.1 Flavobacteriaceae bacterium
AGAATAATGTTACCATCATTTTTTGGCCATGTGGTCATCTCTGTGCTCCAAAACCGTTTAAGTTTGACGACATTTCTTCTGATCCAAAAAATAACAACCGCGATAAAAACTAGTGCAGCTAAAATTTCAAATGCGCCTATTAGCACACCATATAAAGCGCCTACAGAAGAAAAAATACGATGCGTACCAAATAGTCCATCAATTATTATTTCTAGAACTTCAATATTTATAATAACAAAACCAACATAAACAACAACATGCAAAATACCAGCCACAGGACGTCTAACCATTTTTCCTTGCCCTAAGGCAATTCTTGTCATGTTTTTCCAGCGTTGTGAGCTATCATTTGAAACATCAATATCACGACCAAGATTAATATTTCTTCTTAATTTTGCTATATTCTTTATAAAATAGCCAATGCCAATAATAAGTATAACGGCAAAAATAATATTTGGTAAGTAACTCATCAATAGTTTACTATTAGTTTAATTTTCTTCTTTATAAGGGATTTCTTTTTTCGACATTATCCTGAAATAACGCTTAGGATGCAGTTTTATATCTTTTAGTAAAGCTTCCATTTCATAAGTAGCACCTTCAAGATTATTATATAAGGTTTCATCTTTTAATAATTTCCCCATTGAACCTTCTCCTTTTTCAAGCCCAGCCATTAAACTGTTTATTGAAATCAATGTTTTTTGCAAATCATTCATCATTTTTGTGATATCAGCACTGGCTAATGAATCTGTTAGATTTACTAAATTCGAAGATGCTTTATCAAAATTTAAAAATGTATTATTCAAAGACGCTTTATTATCCAATATCAAATCGTTCAATCCTTGAGACGTTTTTTTAAAACCACTCATGGTCTGATCCAACTCAGCGATGGCATGTCTTAAATTACTTTTTGTCTTTGCATCAAAAACTTCATTGATATTTTTTAATAATGAATCTGCGCCAACAAGCATTAACTCAATATTATTTTCCAAAGGCTCTAGTTTTTGAGCAATTACATCCGTCATGCCAGGTTTTATTATGCCTGTTAAAACATCTCCAGAAACTACATTTCCACCATTGTCATTTGCAGGAAGAATCGCAATAGATTTTCCCCCAAGCAAACTAGATTCATAGATCTGTGCCTTACTGTTTTTTGAAAATTGAAAATCATCATTTATTAGTAATTTCACTTCTAATTTCCCAGAAGCATCATCACTAAAACCAATAGATTGCACTTTCCCAATAATATGACCATTTAAGGTGACTGAGGCAGATGAAGCTAACCCTTCAACATTATCATATATTGCTATTACCCGTCTTGAAGAATCAAATAGGTTTTGACCTTTTAAATAATTAATAGTAAAAACAATAAGTAGTAAACTTGATACCACCAATATTGCTGCTTTTATTTCTCTGGTTAATTTCACAATATATCTTGTTTGATTAATGACAAAATTAGCAATTAATTTGAAAAGAATAATTTTAATTAGAAGATGTTTTTAATGCAGTCGATAGCGGAATTTCCTTACCATCTTTATAAGCTACAATAAAACTAGTTCTATACCCCTTTCTATAGGCCTCTTCTTTCATGTTTTTGATTTTGGTATAATCAGAAGTTTCACCGTAATAATACTTATAGATCTTACCAACTTGTTTTCTACTAATTTCACTAAGCTTTTTAAAATTATAAGGTTTAGGTTCTAACTTTTTTGAGCTCGCAGCAATTTGCACTTTAAAAGTGATGTCTGAATACAGTTCACTATTAGTACCGTCAATATTATTGCTTGATTCTAAATTTATTGTAAGCTTTTGGTTAAAAGTTTCATTTAAGTTGTTCCTATACTTCATTATGGCCCCTTTAATAGAATTCGCTAATTCTGATTGCCCTTTTTTTGTACTTAAATATCTACCTTCACTTTTATTGGTTAAAAAGCCTGTTTCTATTAAAACACTTGGCATATAGGTTTGGTGTAATACAATAAACCCTTCTTGCTTTACCCCTCTGTTTTTTCTTTTCAGCGTTTTCTCAAAATCATTCTGAATGTATGAAGCTAATAAAATACTTTGATCTAAATAATCCTCATTCATCAACATCAATCCAATAATAGACTCTGGAGAGTTGGGATCATAACCTTCATAATGCTTTTCATAATTATCCTCCAGAAGAATTACTTCATTCTCTGCTTTAGCAACGTTAAAATTAGTGGCACCTCTTTTTGTTCCTAGTACCCAGGTTTCAGAACCACTAGCTTGGGTATCATGAGCATTACAATGTATAGATACAAACAAATCTGCATCTGCTCGATTTGCAATTGCACCACGTTCATGAAGATCTACAAAAACATCAGTTTTACGCGTATAAATAACCTTTACATTATCTTCTTTTTCCAAGGCTTTACCTATACCAAGAACAATATTTAATGCTACATTTTTTTCTTTTTCAAACTTGGTAGGTCTGCCGGGATCTTTACCACCATGACCTGCATCAAGAACAACCACAAAATTACCATCATTACTTTGCGAAAAAAGCATTGGTGTTTTAATAAAAATAATGAATACTAAAAGATATTTTATATTCGTTTGCATAAGGACTATAACGGCTTTAAAGCTAGGTTTATTTTAATACTTAAAATTTTACAAAATAAAAAAATCACAAAATAATTTTGTGTAGTTTTGGGAATTCAAAAACCGAGCCATACTTTTACAAAAATACATCTAAAAGCGTTGCAAACAAACCACTTTCAAATACTTTTTGCTTTAAGTTTTACAGTGCTTATAAACACGTTTAGCTTCGCTCAGGATATTAAAAAAGACAAGCCGCAAATTAAAAGCGATATTGCGAAAGACAGTGTCACAACGTCTTTGGATTCTTTATTAGATCAACCTTCTCGTGAGCAAGATTCTATTTTACAAGATACAGTGCCCAAACCAAAAGGCATGCTAGATGGTGTGGTTACTTATTCTGCAAAGGGATATGTTTCTACTAATCAAAAAGAACAAAAAACATATTTATATGATAATGCCAAAATAAATTACCTGGATATGGAAATTACGGCCGGTATCATAGTGATTGATAATAAAACTAATGAAGTATATGCAGGACGATTAAAAGATTCCTTAGGAAACTATTCTCAAGCACCAGTTTTTACCCAAGGAGCGGATGTGGTTGAACCAGATTCCATAAGGTTTAATTTTGATACAGAAAAAGCAGTAATATGGAATTCTAGAACTGAACAAAGTGGTGGGTATATAATTTCCGAAAAAACAAAAAAAGAAAACGATAGTGTTTATTTTGTTAGTCGTGCAAAATTTACAACATCTGAAGATCCAGATAACCCCGAATATTATTTCCTCATGCGAAATGCGAAATTTGTTCCTGGTGAAAAAGTGGTGACAGGATTTACCAATATGTATATTGCCGATGTTCCAACGCCCATTGGTTTACCATTTGGCTATTTTCCTTTAACTGCAAAGAAAACATCAGGGATTATTCTTCCTTCGTTTGGTGAGCAAAATGACAGAGGTTATTTTTTACAAAATGGTGGTTATTATTTTGCTGTAAATGATTATTTTGATTTGGCAGTACTCGGTGATTATTATACTAACGGGAGTTATGGTTTTAGAACACAGAGTAATTACAAGGTGCTATATAAGTTTAGTGGAAATTTCGGATTCCGTTATGAAAATTTAATTAATAGTGAAAGGGGGTTTCCAGATTACTCAAGATCAACGGTATATAATATTAGGTGGTCACATTCTCAAGATGGAAAAGCTAATCCTAATTCTCGATTTTCTGCATCTGTAAATTTAGGGAGTAGTAATTACTATCAACAATCAATAAACCAAATTAACAATTCTAACTTTCTAAATAATACTTTATCATCATCTGTATCGTATTCTAAGACCTTTCAGGGAGAGCCACAAGTTAATTTAAGTCTAACGGCTACCCATTCGCAAAATACGAATACAGAACAAATTGATTTAACCCTGCCAACGCTGCAAGCCAGTGTTGATAGAATTTTCCCTTTTGCCCCTAAAGAAGGAAGCAAAAAAGGTGTTATTCAAAATATAAATTTACAATACAATACCAGAGCTGAAAACCGCATTCAAACCACAGATTCTCTTTTCTTTAAACCAGAGATGTTTGATGATGCCAGAGTTGGTATGGTACATAGTATTCCACTGACTACTAATTTTAAACTTTTTAAACATTTAAGCTTAAGTACTGGTGCTAATTATCAAGAAAATTGGACGCTTAATACCGTCGAAAAATATTATGATCCTATTGAAAACATTGAAGTAACAACAAAAGTAAGTGGTTTTGATGCTTTTAGAACTTATAATTTTAATGCCAGTCTTGGAACTACTGTGTATGGGATGTTTGATTTTGGTGATGATAAAAAAATTCAAAGACTGAGGCATGTAATGCGTCCCTCTATAAGCTACAGTGTCTCTCCTTCTTTTGATAGGTATTATACCTCCTATGATGTTATTGATGCTAATGGCACCACCATTGAAGAGGTTGAATATACCCGATTTGAGAATTCTCTTTTTGGTCAGCCCAATAAAGATTACTCGAGTGTTGTAGGGCTTTCTTTAGGGAATAATTTTGAAGCCAAAGTTAGAGATAGTGACAGCACTTCAGTTGATCCCAAAAAAGTGGTGATATTAAACAATTTAAATTTTTCTACTGCGTATGATATTGCCAGAGACTCTTTAAACTGGAGTCCCTTAAGAGTAACGGGTGGAACACAAATATTTAATAGTAAAATGAGTATTAATTTTGGAGCAACATTAGACCCTTATGCTCTAGATAGTAATAATAATTTAATTGATAAATTCAACATTAATAATGGGGGAAGTTTGTTTAGGCTAACCAGTGCTAATATGACTATGAATTATAGTTTCTCAAGCAAAGGTGGAAATGACAAATCTAAAAATCAAAGAGACGAAGCTGCTATGGAAGAATCTATACAGAGTGGTGGGCGTGCGGATGATTTATTTGGAAAACCGGAAGATTTTGCAAATCAAACTCTTAACGATGCTGATAGAGAAAGTGATAGTAAAATCCCTTCTGAACTTTATAAATATAAAATCCCTTGGAGCATACGTTTGGCTTATGCAGTAAACTACACCAATACAAGAAGGCAAAATGAAATATCATCACATTCATTGATGTTTTCGGGAGATATTCAATTATCACCGCGTTGGAGTGTTGGTGGATCTTCAGGATACGATTTAAAGAATAACGGCATTACCTATACGACATTGCGCTTTGAGCGTGATCTAAAAAGTTGGCGAATGAATTTTACTTGGGTCCCGTTTAGTTCACAAAAATCCTGGAATTTCTTTATTGGAATTAAATCTAGTATACTTCAAGATCTTAAGTATGATAAACGAAGACAACAAGACAAACAATTATAAGACACATTCAATATGAAGCAAATTATTACAACTTCCAAAGCCCCCGCTCCAATCGGTCCATATTCACAAGCGGTTTTATCCGGTAACACCTTGTTTACATCAGGACAAATAGCATTTAATCCTCAATCTATGACTTTGGTTTTAGATGATATTAAAATCGAAACGAAACAAGTCATGGAAAACATGAAAGCTGTACTTGAAGCAGCAGATATGACTTTTGAAAATGTGATAAAAACTTCAATATTCATAAGTGACATGGATAACTTTTCTCAAATTAATGAGGTCTATGGTAGTTACTTTAACGAAGCTACAGCACCGGCTCGTGAAACGGTTCAAGTGGCACGTTTACCTAAGGATGTTAATGTTGAGATTAGTATGATCGCTACACGCTAATACATTCTAATTAACGGGTGTATGCTTTACTATATAATTAGTTATAAGTGTATACAAATGTCTAGACGTATTCTCTCCTTCATAGATGCCATGTGACCGGTTTGGATAAGGCATCACCTGAAATTGCTTATTTTGTTTAATCAATTCATTTATTAGCAATTCAGCGCTTTGATAATGTACGTTGTCATCACCTGTACCATGGACAATTAGCAAATTACCCTCTAAACCTTTGGCATAAGTAATGGGTGAACCATTAATAAAGTCTTCCCTGTTTTCTTGTGGTAAGCCCATATAGCGTTCTTGATAAATATTATCATAAATCAATTGATTTGACACCGCTGCTATTGCAACACCTGTTTTATAAATACCTGGATATTGAAACATCAAATTCAAGGTCATAGAACCTCCACCACTCCATCCCCATACGGCCGTGCGCTCATTATCTAAATACGCTAATTTCAAAATTTCAGTTGCCGCTTGTGATTGGTCTAATCCATTAATCACCCCAATTTTTTTATAAATACTTTTACGCCAAGCACTACCCTTAAGACAAGGGGTGCCGCGGTTATCCATATCTATAATGACATATCCTTTTTGTGCCATCATTATATTCCAGAGACCAATCTGCGTATCTGTGGCTACCTGACCCCAAGGTTCTCCATAAACATGAAAAAGTACAGGGTATTTTTTAGTTTCATCAAAATTAGTTGGTAGAATCATTCTAACATCAATTTCAATACCCAATTCAGTAGTAACGGATGTTAATTTAATTTCAGGCAATTCAAGTGTGCTCAACTTTGTTTTATATGCCTTATTATCTGCTAAAGTTTTTATTATTTTATGTGAAGGCAATTCAATTAAATGTGCCGTTCTAGCGTCACTTGTACTTTGATGAATATGTTTTGCGTATTTACCATTTGAAGCAAAGGTATAGTTGTTGACCCCTTCATAATTATCTGGTGTGATACGTTTCACTTTTCCTTTTCCTTTTAAATCTGTTTTATACAAATAACGTTGCATACTATTTGAAGGCGATGCGATAAAGTAAACGTCGTTATCTGTTGCCGTTCGCATAGATGCCACATCATAATCAAATGGTGTTATCAGAGTTTTTTCACCTGTGGCGATATTAATTTTGTAAATATGTCTCCAGGCATCTTTTTCTGTCATTCTTAAAAACGCCTTGCCATCATCAACTAGAGGTAAGTCATTATTTCCCCAACCATCTGCAGAAATATCAGGATATCCTAAATCTACCCAGGTTTCCTCAACTTCTGTATATACTTTTTTTAATGATTTTGTTGATGGTGTAAATGACCAAACCGTTAGGGTGTTTTGATGACGGTTCATTTGCTGAATAAGCATTAAATCATCACCTATCCATTGCATTCCGGGAATATAGTTTTCCTTTTCACCACCCGGTATAGCAATCCAATCTGTTTTATTTGTTTCTAAATCAATAAGTCCAAGTTTAGCACCAGAAGGCGCTCTACCCACTTTAGGGTATTGTAATGGCAAAGGTTTTGAATAAATAGAATCTGTATTATTAATCATATAAAACGTTTCAATTTCGCTGGCATCTATTTGCCAGTACGCAATATAATTGGCCTTTGGACTCCATGAAAAACCATCACGTTTTCCAAACTCTTCTTCATAAGCCCAATCAAAAGTCCCATTGATAATATCACCAGTGCCATCAAATGTTAATTGCGTTACTTTTCCTGTTGAAAAATCTTCTTTATAAACATTAAAATCTTGAACATATGCTACATACATATTGTCTGCCGAAAATTTAGCAAACATTAAGGATGATGATTTAAACGATACGCCTAACTGCTTTATTTTTTTTGTTGTAAAATCATAAACCCAATAATCCCCTTTACTGTAAGAGCGCCAAACACGACTTGTATTATTAAAAAACAAAACTTTAGAACCATCAGTTGATAATGAAAAACTATTTATGGCTAAAGGGTTTCCGCTTACCTTTAAAGATTCGGCAGAGACAAACACTGTTCGTTCTTGACTCTCACTATCATATCGAATTAATTCGTCTGCACCATTTACAGTTTGTGATTTTTCAATAATGATATAGGCATTTCCGTTTTCAATCCATTGCATTGGACGTTCATAATCCTGTTTAAACTCTTCTGAATTATAAATACGATCTATAGTAAGTAACTTACTATCATTTGCTTGTTGAGCACAAACTAAATTTAATGCAATTAAGGCTATAATAACCGTTAAGGATTTTAATACATTTTTCATGTTACTTGTTTCTTGTGATACGTTTTAAATAATTATTTTTTAAGTGATAATGCTCCTGAAGTTACATTAGTATCTAGTAATTTTGTGACATCCTCTAAAGTTAACGTGCCATAATACCAATTTCCCGCTGCCAAAATCTCAGCAAGAACGGCCTTGTAAATCTCATAATAATTACGTTCACCATTGACATAATTGAAAACTTCCATCCGCATGGTGGAGTGAATTTTTATGCCCTGTACTCTGCCTGAACGTTTACCAAAATATTCATCCAAATTAGGGTTATTTACAGGGACTTTCTTAGTAGCCTCCTTTTCTTCCGTGGTTAAAACAAATTTTGAAGCTAATACGCCATGTGTTGCCTTATATAAACTTGCAATCTCATCACGCATTAATTTCTCTTTTGATAATAATTGTTCTGAGAATGCCTTTATTTGACCTTTAATCTTTGAATCCTCACCTACTAAGCGGGTTACTGAATTTAAAGCTCTTACTTCTCGTTGTGTCCCTTGTTCTATAACTATGTTCGCATTCTTCCATCCCAATTGTACGTCAGGTTGTGTTTGAATTTCATTAAACGCTGCCTTCAAATCATTTGCTAAACGCGCTCCGCCTTGAGTATATGTTTCAGTTAATAACAAATTGGTTTCGCTACGTTCTGCTTTTCCTAAATAATAAGCCATCGAAGTAATAATAAATGCATTTCGTTGCAATTGAGTGGCATCAATTTGCCATAAATCATCATCTGATGAATGAATAAAATAGTCATCCCAATTGATGAGTCCTACAGCGGGAACGTTGATGGCGCCTTCTATAAAATTCATATTATCAGAAGCATTAAAAAAGGGTACAAATCGTGCACCAAATCCTTCACGCGTGCCACGTGTTGCATAAATAGGTCTAGAATGTGGTCTTGGCAAACCTCCCATTCTACCAGCTGTTATAAAAGGATTGTTGGTTTCAATTACAAATTGGCCAACACTTTCAAATAAAGCATCCAAATAACTTGTAATAGAGTGTGGTGCATATATTAAATGCTGAACACGACTTCCTATTGATTGTTTTGCTCCTACCATATCTTGATGCAAATTGGCCAGCATCTTAGCGGGCTCTTCTGGAAAATCTCTAAAATATCGGTATTCCGAATAGATTTCATCTGTCCACCAAAAACGAATATCTCTAAGCGGGCGTTTAATTTTACCCTCATCAATCAATTTATTCAAGGTTCTTGCAATTTCTAGTAAATTTCCACAGCCACTCCCATCATCATTTGCCGAACCTTGCTCCTCTTGCAGATGTGCAGTTATTACAATTTGCTGGTCGTGATATTTTGAACCTTTTATCCAGCCTTCTACAAATCCAGTTCTTCCATCACCAGGCGCAAATTCGGTATCTACTTTTGCTTTAATAGTGACTTTTCCACCCATGGTCTTCTTTCCAGTGGCAAAGAAATCTTGCATGCTGTTAGTTTGTAATACTTTTCTAAGTTGTTCCCCTTTTCTTGGTGACAGGTTAAAGGCAAAAGTTCCATCCTTCCCTTCGGGAGGATTTGCAGAAATCCGTGTCCATGCTAGCTGATCAGGAAAGTCCATTGGGTTTTTACTTTCAGAGGTGCCATAACATATAACGCCTACGGCGCCTTTATCCCAAACTGCATTATTTACGGCCGCACCGGGATAACCACTTACTAAAACAATTTTGCCAGCAACATCAAGACCTTCCAAGTCTGCCTTACTTCCTGTGCCAGCCCAAACCAATTCCGCTGTAAGATCAGCATCATGACTGCCATCAGCCAAATACAAGGCATGATCACCGATATCGGCAAGTTTTATTTCAACAGGTTCGGTCATCCATAATTCCGCAGAGATCGGTGTGTAATTTGCTCTTCCAAGGGATTGTTCTACAAATTTCACATCAACAAGCCCTGCTTTTTTAGCCTCTTCTACAACATAATCAGCAGCTTTAAAATAACCATCCATACCCGAATCACGATGCCATTGGGTGAGTACCCTAATATGTTCAAAAGAACGATCGCCCGAAATTTCATTGATCAGCATTCGTATTTCGGCATCATCTAAAAAAGGAGTTTCTTGAGCCATAGTTGGTAAGCTCAAAGTAATGACTAAAAGGAGTTGAATTATTCTTTTCATTATGAACAAAGGTGTTTAGTTTTTATATTATAAATGATACTAGATTAATTAAGTATATTAATTTGTTTTAGGGCTTCAAGATATTGATTTACATATTCTAATGGAATTGGTCCGAACTCCGCAGATAACATATTTCTAATCTCTTGGACGTTGTGCTTACCGTTAACTAAATTAAGTGCCTCATAAGCATATTCTGAACCAGAGCCTCTTATACCTGTATAGCCAAAAATATCTGGTCTTGGTTTTTCTGTTCCGTAATGGTCAAAGAAATAATTATATCCAAAAACGGACATCGGCCCTTTCACAGAAAGATTTCGTGTAAATACCGTTGTTGCATTTGAATCGTTACTAGTTATAGGTTTGCCTTTCCCCACAGCTTGTTGAAGTTGCAAAATAAAATTCATATACTCCTGTAGGTTTTTGTTGTTTGCTGAAGAATTTGCTTTGATGCTGTTTAGCACTTTTATTTCATAATCCCAGAAATAGTATTTTGCGTTTTCTGATTCTGGAGCGTCCAACGTACTACAATATTCTAAGAGTTTTGAACTTCGTTTTAATACTTGTTGCTGAAGTATCGTTATGAGTTTAGATATTAATTTATCATCAAAATTAGCCATAACCATTGCCGATGCGGCTCCAATAAATCCTGAACGTTTTAATTTAGTGGGATCAATATTCGCTGCAGTGTCATAATTGGTATGAATGTATCGATCTGGCCAATCATGTAAATAAATAGCAGGAATTTTAAAAGAACCTTCAACAAAAACCTCATAATCACTTCCCATATGAAAGTTGCCCAATACGGCTTGAAGTGCTTCTTTCCCTCCTTCTTCAGAGACCATAGGGATATTAACGTCAACTCCACTCGCATAGTCATCTGAAACTAAATTAAGATAATGACCAAAAGCTTCACCAATGTCATTAAAAAAGTTAGGCAAACTCATTGGACTTCTAGACACATGAAATAAAGCCTTGGTTTCTGGGCCTCCTCCAACCATATCCATATGAATATTGAATTTTATGCGCTTTGCCAATTCTGGTTTAAAATTTAAAAGTGCCGTGGTACCCTCAATTTCAGGGGACCATAAAAACCTTATGGTTCTTTTAGGACGCTGAATTCTTCCTTCATCAATAAGTTTCTTCAATGTTCTTGCAACTTCCAAAATAGCAACACAACCACTTGCATTATCATTAGCACCAGGTCTTGGGTGGTCCAAATGGCATGTAAACGCTATTTCTTCCTGGGACTTATATTCGTCTGAACCTTTAATAATAGCGGTAAGAATATCATAATTGGCATTATGCTGTTGCGCTTTTACTTTTGCATGTAATACGACCTCCTCTCCTAAAGACAGTCGATCTTGAAATGATCTGGCTTGTTTTAATGAAACCATAAAACCAAAGGTTTTTATATCCGAAAAGGTATCTAAATGCCCCCAGCGAATTAAGTTGTCATTTTCCTTCCACCAAGCCGTAACTTGATTTTGTGCATAACTCAAGATCCCAAGGGCGCCATATTTCTTAATTGCTAATGCAACAACACTCCCAGGCTGAGATGATGTTAATACTAATTTACCTTTTACGGATTTGTCGGCATAATCTTCCTCAGATGTCCCTGTGCCAATATCGACCAATGCAGCTGTAACATTACCACTATGACTATCTTGTGCTACTACCATTGGAATGGATTCCCAATCTGCAATTTTCACTTTATGCTCCCAGAGGTCATTCTCTTTTTTAACTTCCCAAAGCTCTGCAAATTCTACATCCCAAGCTGGTCTAGATTTTTGTGTGCCATAGAACGTTTTTCCATCGGTTGGAATGGCTATTGTTTCGATATCTTCAAGATTATATTCCTTGAGTTTTGTCATAAGAAAATTGACACTCTTTGTGTAGCCTTCTGAGCCCCTCATACGATGCTGACGTGCAATAAATTCGAGGTTTCGTTTTGCAGATTCTCCCGACAACTCTTGATTTAGAGCATTTACTAATTTTTCTTGATCAAATGGAATGGATTGTGCTTCAGTGAGATTAACAATTATACACAGTAACATGAGGGCATACATTTTTTTATAAAAAAATGCGGTATGCCAAAAAGAGAAGTTATTCATAGGTTGGTTTAATAAAAATAAAACACCAAATACGTAAGTTACTTCAGAGAAAGAAGGCTAACGAATTTAGTGTTTTTCTTTTACATTTCTTTTAAACCAGGTAAAAATCAGTCATTAAGTTGAGTAACATGATAATTGACTAAACCTTCAATAGGCCGTCTAGCAAAGTTGCCTACTTTGAATCCTAATTCCTTAGCAACAAGATGTATTTCCTTTTGAGAGAAAAATGCAATTGAACCAGCAAAATGCACCGGTACAGTTTTTAAACGTTCATCATATTGAAAAATCATGTTTTTTGCAAACAACCGTATCCCATCCTGAATTAAATTAGAGATATAAATAGCGTCTTTATTTAAAAACATAAATTCTGCAAACGAGGCCAAATAGGCATTTGGATTTGGTTGCTTATAGAGGTTGTATTTAATAAAATCAGATTCAAGATTATATTTTTCCGCAAACGAGACTTTTAAGTCTTCTGGCATTTGATTAAAATAATAATCACGAATGAGCTGGCGGCCAAAATAATTTCCTGAGGCATCATCCATTATTGAATACCCTAAAGATTTTACATTTTGCTCTATGGCCTTGCCGTTAAAATAACTACAGTTTGAACCAGTACCCATAATACATACCACAGCAGGATCTCCAGAAACGCCAACCGTAGCATAAACAGCTGCATAAGTGTCTTCTTTTACACTTATTTCTGCGTTAATAAAAATATCTTGGAGCACCTCCTTTAAAAGTAGTTTTGGTTTTTCAGTGCCGCAACCAGCACCATAGAAAAAAACATGACTTACTGTTTTACGATTTGCCTTAAGCAACTCATTTTTCTTAATTGTTTTTTGTAGTTTTTTTCGTGATAATATAGCAGGATTTAATCCTTTTGTCCGCTGTTTTTCAAACAACTGTTTACCTGAAACACTATCTACTGCTAACCAATCACACTTGGTTGAACCACTATCAACAATTAAAATCATACTGCAATTATATGTTGCTAATATAAGTTATCAAATCTATTAGTTTGCTTGAATATGCAAATTCATTATCATACCAAGAAATAATTTTATAAAACTTTGAATTCAACTCAATTCCAGCTTCGGCATCAAAATTACTCGTGTATGCATTACCTACAAAATCTTGAGATACTACGGGTTCATCGATATAATCCAAAACGCCATTCAATTCGCCTTGAGCAGCACTTTTGAATGCCGATTTAATTTCTTCATATGAAGTTTCTTTCTCTAAACGCACCGTAAGATCAATCACTGAAACATCAACTGTTGGTACTCTAAATGCCATTCCTGTGATCTTTCCATTCAATTGAGGAATAACTTTACCTACAGCCTTAGCCGCTCCTGTTGATGTTGGAATGATATTATTAAGTGCAGATCTACCTAAACGGAAATTCTTTTTTGAGGGACCATCAACGGTAAGTTGTGTAGCTGTTGCCGCATGAATAGTAGTCATTAAAGCCTCTTCAATACCAAAATTATCATTTAAAACTTTTGCTACCGGTGCCAAACAATTTGTAGTACAAGAAGCATTTGAAACGATAACATCACTAGGTTTTATGTCTTTATGGTTCACACCCATTACAAACATTGGCGCATCGTTAGACGGGGCCGATATGGCTACTTTTTTAGCACCTGCTTCTATATGATAGTTTGCAGTTTCTAACGAAGTAAAAATCCCAGAACATTCAGCAACAATATCAGCGCCTACTTCATCCCATTTTAAATTTCGTGGGTCTCGCTCGGCAGTAACTCTAATGGTATTACCATCAACAATGAGTTGACCATCTTTAACTTCGATAGTACCATCATAGCGTCCATGAACCGAATCATATTCTAATAAATAGGCCAATTGGTCCACATCTAATAAATCATTAATCGCTACTACATTTACTTCTGGACGATTTAATGTTGCTCTAAACACAATTCTTCCTATTCTTCCAAATCCGTTAATTCCGATATTTACTTTTGACATTTTTATTTTTTTTCAATTTAATTTATATACTGTTACGTTGTCATAATATCAGACACACGTAATAATTCTTTGTTTATTTCTGTATGACCTTTAACGGCCTTATCAAGCGGCGTTAGCGCCATTTTATTATCCAATATGCCTACCATGTAATTCGATTTACCTTCAAGTAAAGACTCTACAGCTTTCACTCCCATTCTACTAGCAAGGACACGATCAAAACAACTTGGTGAACCACCACGTTGCATATGACCAAGAACTGATACTCTTACTTCATATTCCTCTAAATTTTCTTCAACATAATCTTTAAGTTCAAAAACATTCTTTCCAATTTTATCACCTTCAGCTACAACGACGATGCTTGAAGATTTACCTGATTGCTTACTTCGTCTTAACGATTCTAGAAGCCGTTCTAATCCTAAGTCTTCTTCTGGAATTAAAATTTCTTCAGCACCAGCTCCAACACCTGCGTTAAGCGCTATATGACCAACATCACGCCCCATAACTTCTACAAAAAATAGTCGTTTATGAGAACTTGCAGTATCTCTAATTTTATCTATTACTTCAACAACAGTATTTAAAGCGGTATCATAGCCTAATGTGAAATTTGTACCATAAATATCATTATCTATGGTTCCAGGAATCCCTATTAATGGGAAATTAAATTCTTCATTAAACATCATCCCTCCTGTGAAAGTACCATCTCCACCTATTAATACTACGGCATCAATTCCTACACTCTTAAGTTGTAAACATGCTTTTTGACGACCTTCTTTAGTTCTAAATTCCTTGGATCTTGCAGATTTTAAGAAGGTTCCGCCTTTGTTAATGATGTTGTTGACACTTCGGGCTGTAAGGATTTTAAAATCACCTTCTATCATACCCTCATACCCTCTAAAGATCCCTACACATTCCACGTTGTGATATGCACAGGTTCTTACCACTGCTCTAATAGCAGCATTCATTCCAGGGGCATCACCACCGGATGTCATTACACCAATTTTTCTGATTTTATTTGCCATTTATTAGCATATTATAAGGTAAAATTAATAAACTTAAATAATAAAAAAGCTAAGTTTAATCATATATTAACGAAAACAAAAACTCAAACGTTTTCGTTATCAATACATTTTAAATTCACCCTTTGGGTTTTTAATTCTTAACTTTTAAACTGTCACTTTTTTTGAATTTCTGATATTCTGGAAGACCGTTATTAGATTCATTTATATTAGATTCTGGAATACCATTACCAACGGTTTTATTGCCTTTAAATATGATTTGAAATAATTCTTTTATAGTATTAAACTCTACATCATATGAAATTCCTATCCCTTGCGTATAACCAATTTGATCTCCATAATTTTGAATTGTATTTTCTCTATTAAAGAATTTTAAGGTCAAAGTTCTTTCTTCATTTAGTAAAACCTGAACTTCAACATTACCGGCTATTACCGTTTTGTTAACACCACCAATTGGCACCCCTAACATACCATTTACGAGTACTTTTTCACTTAGTTTTGTACTCATAGTAACGCCCAAACGATCATCGGTTTCAAAATCGGGCGTATTCTCACCCACATCATAATCTAAGCCAAATTGAAATTTATCATTTTCACTTGACAATACGTTGTTAAGCATAGATGTTGCCCGTTCGGCCAGGTTGCCATAAATGGCAGTATTGTCAATTCTAATTTGACTAGAAAAACTCCCCGTGGTCAGTAAAGAAATAACTTGAAACTCTCTACTTTCCTTATCATCTATACGGTAATGAAGTTCTGTATTTAAGGTGCTATTTACATTTGGAAAATTAAGGTCAAAATCTAAATTGGGTTGTTCTAATCGTTCTGTAATTTGAATTTTAACTTCAACGGGAATACTTTGATTGACGGGGTTATCAAGCAGCACTGATGGATTAGCTCTAATATTATCATAAACGGCTTCAATATTTAAATTTGCAGCCAATGGATCACCAGACCATTCAATTGTTCCTCCCGGAATTACTTTAAACTCTTTAAATATTAACCCCCCATACACAAAATTATAGATGCCCTCATAGACTACGAAACTTCCAATCATTTCGAATTTACCCTTGGTATTTATTTTTGTTAATAATGTACCGGCACCTCGACCTCTAATTGAACTTTCACTCTCTTTATCAATAACAATTTCTATTTCGGCATTTTCATTTAATACAAGATCAAAATCCATTTCTAAACCACTA
>JAGSHF010000079.1 GCA_023954685.1 Flavobacteriaceae bacterium
AATATACGGTAATAAGTTTACTTGGTGTAGAGGGTGAAGAAGCAGAATTTAATGAATTTTTAAATGTCTTCTTACCGTTAAAGCCTGGTGAGAAAAAAATAATTAGTGATACTCCAGATTTAACGACTCTATTTCCTGAAGACACAAGTTATTTTAGTTATGCAGGGTCACTTACAACGCCGCCATGTACTGAACATGTAAATTGGATAATTTTTAAGGATCAATTTACAATTTCAGAAGAAGCCATTACATTTCTTAAAAAGAATATGCCCGTTAATAATTATAGAAATGAACAACCTTTGAACGGACGAATCGTAAAACTAATTCCACCATTTTAAAATAATACATATCTCAAAGATTTTTGGTTTACTTTATAAAAACCTTTCTTATCACTAATACTAAAAGCATCTAAAGAACTTCTACCCTACCAGAGCAATATATTTACATTGACACCCAAAGCATACGAATCATAATTGACAGATTGGTTTTTTTCGGTCACATAGGTTGGAATGCCCTCATCTAATACATCTATATAGGTCACGTCGTATTTCAAATCTGCGATATTATAGTCAAAATAGGCGCCTATAGACAAGTTTTTATTAAGGACTCTACGATAATACATCCCGGTGCCATAGCTAAATGAACTGCTAGGATCAAAATCAGCATAAACATATTCTTGTGGTGGATTCTCTTCATCAAAATCTAAAGTACTTACATTCTCTCGTATATAGATTTTCTGGTTTGGCCCCGATATGACCCCAGCATAGAGCCGGGCTCCTATTGCATTTTTACCAAATGGAATTTGATAATAAGGCCCAAAATAATACATCCTATTACCTGCCGATTGGGCAATTACATCATAACCTGCGGCTTCAAACTGCGCTTCTACTGATGGACTAATATCATTTGGAAAACTTTGAAAACCTATTTCACCGCCGACACCAAAATTTTTATTAAAAAAGTACGCCCCTTCAAAGGCAATTTTAAAACCTTGTTTTGATTCCAATCCCGGGACTTCGCCAACGGTAGAATTCACTAAACTCGCGTAACCTACCTTAACACCAAGGAATGAAGGTTTGCCTTCATTAATGACGCGCTCTGTGGCCTCTATTTCATTAATACCTTTTTCTTTCCACCAGCCATCATTTAAGAGATAAGCAAGTTCAGTAGTACCAATACCAATACCTGCGCCTGCAAAGACATCAGAAACCCAATGGCGATTATTCAGTTGTCGAAAAACGCCTGTGAAGGTGGCCAAGGTATACGCTGCGATACTATAAAATGGACTCCTGTGTTTGTATTCTTTATGAAAGATGTGAGCGCCCATAAACGCTGTAGCCGTGTGCCCTGACGGAAATGAATTGTTACTAGAGCCATCTGGTCTTGGCTCTGCAATGCTATATTTCATACCTTGCACAACCACTAAGTTTATGGCTGCAGCTGTCGCTATTGTCGATAATTTACGGTACGTACTATGTTTACTTCTTATGCCGGCCGCATCCAAAGCAAATACAGCGGCATAGGGTATATATTGCGTGTAATCATCAATTGGATTATGGAAATCTGGCAGATACCTGTTAATTTCATCTTTTACGCCAACCTTAAAATCATAATTAAAATGCATTATGGTACCCGCTGTAATCAAACCGCCTGCAACAAGTAATGAAATACCCGTATCTGTTTTATACCATTTTGGTTTTGCTGTTGTTGAATCTTGGAGCATCAATGCAAAGGGTGCATTAAAATCAGTGCTGTGCGCTTTACTGCTATTGACATCAAATGCACTTAAATCACTAAGCGTATAACTTGAGAAATTTATGGGTGCATTTACGGCGTTATTGGCAAATACATCATCATAGTTAGAAAATAAGGTATTGGTTTGATGTAATACCGCAGTTTGCTGCGCGAAACCAACAGTACAAATAGCCAAAACTGACATCAGGTTAAAAAAACACTTCATAATTATCTAATTTAGATTTCTTAAAGAACGTTTATAAATGTAAACTTTTATTAAGGATAAAACAATCTTTTTTTAATTTTATAAGCCCTTCATAATCACTGTGTAGTATAGTCTTAAAGCAATAGGAACTACGCTTTTTGAGGTAAAGTGTGTGTGAAGATCGCTTCGCGAATTCGTTTTGCACCAAATTAGTTATTGAAGGTGCCCATACAATAAGATGCATTTTAATTACTATAATCTTGGGCTAGGTCTTGCCAATCACCAGCTCTACTTCAACATTATGATAGTCGTGTTCTAAAATTTCTGTAATAGCCATCCTGGTATGATCTATTTGCTGGACATTGACGTTATTTGTATATGGTATTGCTATAAGAAATTCATTATAACCCATATGCTAAGTGGCATAAAATAATCCATTATTAAAATGATGCCATTTAGTAGCTTTTTGAGTTCATTTTAAATGCTAATAAGTGCTTATGTTGTAAGCATGTTAAATTGATGACGTTATTCCTATAATTTTAATACATTTAAACACTGTAATATTCTAATCCATAAAAACCAACCAACCCTATGAAAAATTTCGTTAGCTGTATGTTAGGTCTTTTCTTTTTGGCAAGCACCTCCCTTAACGCACAAATCCCCAAACCTTCAGATACTTTTGGATTTGAAGTGGGTGCCGATTACAAATTGGCTGATTATGATCAAATGCTCGCTTATTATGATAAACTCGCCTCATCCACTGATCGTGTTCAAATGATCGAAATAGGAAAATCAGTAATGGGCCGACCCATAAAATTACTTTTTATTTCTAGTGAAGACAATATGAAGTCACTTGACAAATGGCGTACCATAAGTGAGCAATTATCTCGTGCTAGAATCGCTCCTGATGAAGCCAAAAAATTATCTATTGAAGGCAAGGCTATTGTTTGGTTTGATGGCGGCATGCATGCTACAGAGAGTGCACATGCTCAAATGACCTCCGAACTTATGTGGCGCATTGCCTCTGAAGAATCAGACGAAATGAAAAAAATTAGAGATAATGTCATTTCACTTGTTGTTCCTGTAATAAATCCTGACGGCGTAGATATTGTTGTGGATTGGTATAAGAAAAATTTAGGCTCACCATATGAAACATCACGTCCTCCTATTTTATATCAAAAATATGTTGGCCATGACAATAATAGGGATTGGTTCATGAATAATATGCCAGAAACAAAGGCCGTAACAACTATTTTATACAACCAATGGTACCCGCAAATTGTACACAACCACCATCAAACTTCACCCGCTTGGGCACGTATATTTTTACCCCCTTTTAGAAGTCCTGTAAATCCAAAGATTCATCCTGGGGTGACCACCGGAGTAAATCTTGTTGGAAGTGCAATGGCCAATCGTTTTGCGATGAAAAAAATGCCTGGCGTGATTTCAGGAACTGCCTTTAGTATGTTTTGGAATGGCGGTATGAGAACCACACCATACTATCATAATCAAATTGGGATTTTAACGGAAGTGGCACATGCCACACCTACCCCTCGTTTTTATGACCCTGAAAAAAAGCCTAAAAACCTAAGAGGCACACCTGCAAATGGTACTGAAATATTTTACCCTGACCCATGGGAAGGTGGAGAATCACATTTTAGAGATGCTGTAGACTATATGCTTACGGCTTCAATGGGAATTCTAGATCTCGCTGCCGATAAAAAGGACGAATTCTTATACAATATTTATGATATGGGTAAGGATGCTATTGAAAACAAAGCAGAAGCCTTTGCCTATGTTATTCCTCGTGAACAATGGAACCCAAGTGAAGCCATCAACCTCGCCAATATATTGATGCAAGGTGGTGTAGAAGCTCATAGTGCGACCGCTGACTTTAGTATTGGTGATAAGTCTTATGAGGCCGGCTCAATTATTTTATATGGCGCTCAAGCATTTAGACCATACCTTACTGATTTGATGGAAAAACAAGATTATCCAGATCAGTTTTTATACCCTGGAGGACCGCCACAACCGCCATATGATTTAGCAGGTTGGACCTTACCAATGCAAATGGGCGTTTCTGTAGATAGAATAAATGAATCTTTTAATACATCTACTGAAGCCATTACATCAAAATTAAGCTATGCTAAAGGTGCTGTTAATGGTGATGGTGATTACATTTTTTCAAATAGAGACAACTTAAGTGCTCTGGCTGTGAATAGACTTCAAAAAGCAGGCTATAGCGTTGGTCAATTAAAAGCAGATTATAACAACAACCTTAAAGGCTCATTTGTAGTAAAAGGTAAAAGGAATTTAAAAAATGAAGTCTCTAAACTGAGTGATGAATTAGGGATTGATTTTGGTAGTGTTGACGATATTAGTGACGTGGATTATACCGAATTGAACAAGATTAAAATTGGAATTTACAAATCTTGGCAAGCCAATATGGATGAAGGTTGGACCAGGTGGATGCTTGAAGAATTTGAATTTGATATCGATACTTTACATAATAAGGATATTAAAAACGGAGCGTTAACGGATTATAGCGCTATTATTTTTCCTTCACAACGCCCAAGCGGAATCCTGCATGGATCTAGTGAAAGCACCATGCCGAAAAAATTCACTGGCGGTATAGGATTAGATGGTATGGCAAAAATAGACCAGTATGCAAAAGCTGGTGGTACTGTGATATTTTTTGATGCTGCAAGTGATTTAGCCATCCAACAATTGGGATTACCTGTTAGAAATACTATTTCAAATTTAGAGTCTAGCGACTTTTTTATACCCGGTTCATTAATTAGAATGAAGGTAGATACTGATAATAGGCTAGCTTTTGGTATGATGGATGAAGTGGCTGCCTCTTTTAATAGAAGTCGTGCTTTTCAAGTTGTTAAGCAACGTAAATCTGGAGAAGGTGGCACCGAAGATATTGCGGATGCTCCAAAAGCAAATGTCAATGAAGTGACGGCCTATGCCGAAAAAGATCTATTAATGAGTGGCTGGGCCATGGGAGAAGAACGTTATTTAAAAAATAAAAGTGCAATGATGCACATTCCACATGGCACTGGAGATATTGTTCTCTTTGGCTTCCGTCCACAATTTAGAGGGCAACCAAGAGGTACTTATAAATTGATTTTTAATTCCATTTATATGGGCGCCGAAAAATAAAACGAGAACATGCTATTGTAAAAGCACCATCCTTAGTATTTTAAGGATGGTGCTTTTTTTTTAACGCTCTACCCTAAACTTATTCATTTATAAGTCGAAACGCACCCTTAGTTAAAAATTGATCTGTAGCATTAAACGTGTTTTGGCTTTCAATTATGGAGTACCCTTTTTGATTTGAAATTACTTGCACTTCAATTTGCTTAAAATAATAATCCCCTTCTCGCGCTTCATCTAAAACTAAGACATATTGAATATCATCTGAAGCACTAATCGTCTCATCTGGAACCGCGAAACGCATCTCAGCATCTGTAATGATATTCGCATTGACAAACATACCGGTCAAGAAATTTTTATCGGATTCTTCATCTAGATGTGCATGAACCTTAATCGTTCTATCGGCATTAATGGCGGTCCCAACAAGATAGACTTTGGCATTAAATACTTCTGATGACGCCTCTGGAATTGTGAATTCAATGTTTTGATCTTTTTTAATTTTCATGATATCCTTTTCAAAAATTGAAAGCTCCAAATGAATATGGTCATTATTTATGATTTCTAATATTGGCGTTGCCGGCGAAACATAAGCTCCTATAGACACATTTACTTTAGTAATACTACCCGATATGGGTGCGTAAATAGTTGCAACCGAACTGATGTTTCCTTGACTTACATTAGAGATGGAAATATTCAACATTTCTAACTTTTTACGCATGCCGTTATGATTTGCCAACGCCGATTTATATTGGCTTTCGGCTTTTAAAAAACTTCGCTCAGATGTAATATTTTCTGCCCTCATTATCTTTTGTCTGTCAAATTCAGATTTCAAATAATTTAGTTGCTCACCAACTTCCATATAGTCTTGCTGTAACGTTACAAATTCTGGATTCTCGATGGTTATTAATTTTTGACCTTTCTCAATTTTGTCCCCAATTAACAAATGTGTTTGCTTTATATACCCGCCCAAAGTAGCACTAATAACAGCTTTGTTTTCAGGAGGCACATCAATCATTCCATTAACACTAACGACGCTTGTAAACATCTTTTCTTCTATGCCCCCTAGTACCATTTTATTTTGATCAAATTGAGCTTGAGTCACTAAGATGCGATCGTCTAAAGTTTCTACCCCAACAGCAGTAGATGGTTTCTTGTCTTCTCCACAACTCATTAACATGAACATGGCACTAAGGATGACTATTTTATAGGTGATAAATTTCATAATGAAAGGTTTATAATGTTAAATAATTAATGGCTGTTACCGTTTGATTGTACTGATTTAGCTTCTCTAAATAATCAATTTTAATCTCATAAGCACTTTCCAAACTCTGAAGGTATTGATAGAAATCTATCTCTCCATTTTTAAAACTTCCATTGGCAGTTCTAAATATTTCTTCAGAAAGTATTGTACCATCATTTTCATAATAATTCAATGCTTTTTGCAATTGTGTTAATTCTAAATTAAGGGTGTGGTACTTGGCTTTTAGTTTGGTTTCGTAATCTTTAATCTCCTCTGTACTTATAGCTTCAGCAATTCCAGCTGCCTTAATTTTTGAAGATTGCCCGCCGAAAAGTATCGGAATCTTAAGACCAACTTGAAAACCATACAGACTCCCATTGTAATTTGAATTGGACCCTTGAAAATAATTGACATTAAGATCTGGCCACAATTTCTGTTTTTCAAAACTGTGTTCTGCCATTAAAAAAGCCTTTTTGTTTTTAATATAGACCAGTGCTTCATTTTGATTGACATCAACGGTTTGCAATGGAATCTTTAGGGATATGACATTGGCGAGTTGTAAACTATGATCTGCTTGAACTAAATTTATCAAATCATTATATTTTACAGATAGTTCTTGCTGTGCCTCCGTATAACCCAGATTCATTTGCTTTTGTTTTGAAGCTGCAGTGATCTTTTCTAAATAGGTAGTTTCACCCAATTCAAAACGTCGTGTCGCTATTTTAGAAAAATTAGAATACAAACTATCCAATCGTTCATAAACAAGCTGCTTTTCTCTAGCAATTTGATAGGCGTAATAACGCTTGGTAACCTCACGTTTTAAAATATTTTTTTCAATCTCATAGGCACTACTATCTACTGTGAACCCTGCTTTTCTTACTTTTTTCTCAGAAAAATACACCGTAGGAAACTTAAAATCTTGCTGGATACCAAACACCTGTAAAGGCTCAAAGTTTGGTGCTAAATTATTTTCATCATATTCATAATACACTTGCGTCTTATCAAAACTAAAAGCACTACCTATGAGCACATCTGCTTGCTCTACTTTGAGTTGATTTGCTTTAAGTCCCGCATTATTTTCTAAGGCAAGAACGACCACATCCTCTAAAGTTAAACTTTCCTGTTGAGCGTTTAAACTTGTACCGCATAACATGGCAATAACACTCGCCGTATAAGCCATTCCTTTTTTAGAGCTATTGCCGCGTTTTTTTGGTGCATTCAAATAGGCATAAAGTACAGGGAGCACAACCAGCGTTAAAATCGTTGCCGTTATTAAACCTCCAATAACAACCGTAGCTAAAGGCCTTTGAACTTCTGCCCCTGCATTGGTTGATATGGCCATAGGTAAAAAGCCCAACGCTGCAGCTGATGCGGTGAGTAATACGGCACGCAAACGGTCTTTGGTCCCTTGGGTTATCAAATCTTCCATACTCTTGAAATCTTTTAATTTTAATTCTTTAAAATGCTCAATAAGCACAATGCCATTGAGTACTGCTATTCCAAATAAAGCTATAAAGCCTACTCCTGCAGAAATACTAAATGGCATATCTCTAAACCATAGTAAAAACACGCCCCCTACAGCAGCGAGGGGGATGGCAGAGTATATCATCAAGGCATCTTTAATAGAGTTGAAAGCGAAATACAATAAAATAAAAATTAAGATTAGAGCTATGGGCACGGCTATTAGTAACCGGGATTTAGCACTCTGCAAGTTTTCAAATTGCCCACCATATGTTATGGTATATCCAGGCGGTAGTTTAATATTTTTATGTATTAAATCCTGAACGTCATTGACGACGGATTGTAAATCTCGATTTCTAACATTAATCCCAACCACAATACGTCGCTTCGTATTATCTCTTGATATTTTTGCCGCTCCTTTTTCATAAGTAATGTCCGCTAATTCCGATAACGGAATTTTTCCACCGTCATTCAAATCAACATATAAGTTTTTAAGGCTATTAATATCTTGACGTTTGTTTTGTGCTAATCTTACTACCAAATCAAAGCGCTTCTCGCCTTCAAACACACTCCCTGCAGATTTACCGGCAAAACCCATTGAAATTAAATCATTAAGATCTTGGATGTTCAAGCCATAACGAGCTATTTTAAACCTATTGTAGCGTACCCTCATTTCTGGTAATCCTGCGATTTTTTCTACTGAAATATCTGCGGCGCCTTCAACATTGGCAATTAAATCCCCAATTTCATTTCCTTTTTTGGCGAGTATATCCAAATCTTCACCAAAAACTTTAATGGCTATATCTGCTCTTACTCCCGTGATAAGCTCATTAAAACGCATCTCAATAGGCTGGGTAAACTCTACTTCCATCCCTGGAATTACTGCTAATGCGTCTTTAAACTTGTCTGCTAATTCATCTTTTGATGACGCCGAAGTCCATTGCTTTTTTGGTTGTAATACAATAATGACATCACTCTCTTCCATAGACATGGGGTCTGTTGGAACCTCTGCCGCGCCAATACGCGTTACGATTTGCTTAACTTCGGGAAACTGCTCTAATAAAATATTTTCAATTTCAGTGGTGATTTTTACTGTAGCACTTAATGATGTTCCTGTTTTTAAAACCGGCTGAATGACAAAGTCACCTTCATCAAGTGTTGGCACAAACTCCGCACCCATGGAATTGTATAAAAATAATGCAACCACTAAAAGTATTGATGAAAAGCCTAATACTGTTTTTTTATGCTGCAAAGCCAAGTGAATAACGCTGGCATATTTATTACTGAGCCATGTCATTAGCCTTACCGAAATATTCTTATCCGTAGCCCGAGACGGTTTTAAGAATAGTGATGCCACTACGGGCACATAGGTAAAACAGAATATCATAGCCCCTATTAGCGCAAAACTAAATGTTAGTGCCATTGGCTTAAACATCTTTCCTTCTACCCCACTTAATGACATAATTGGAATAAAAACAATAAGAATAATGAGTTGCCCAAAAATGGCGGAGTTCATCATTTTTGAAGCCCCAGAAATGGTGATTTTATCCTTAAGTTTTTGTTGCTCAGATTTTGCTAAAGCCGCAATGTCTTTTCCTTTTTTAGTGATTTGGAATGCAATGAACTCCACAATAATAACGGCACCATCTATAATGATTCCGAAATCAATAGCGCCTAAACTCATCAAGTTGGCATCTACACCAAAAACATACATTAAAGACAATGCAAAGAGCAGGCATAAAGGTATTACGGACGCTACAACCAATCCAGATCGCAAATTCCCCAATAATAATACCACCACAAAAATAACAATTAGACATCCTAAAATTAGATTTTCTGTAACCGTAAATGTCGTTTTTGCAATGAGTTCGCTTCGGTCTAAAAACGCATTAATATAAACACCTTTAGGTAAAGATTTAGAGATACTTGCAACGCGATCAGTGACTGCTTCTATCACTTTTTTAGAATTCGCATCCTTGAGCATCATGACTTGGCCAAGCACCTTTTCACCTTCACCATTGCCTGTTATGGCGCCAAAGCGTGTGGCGCTTCCAAAGCCCACTGTACCCACATCTCTAATGTAAATTGGAATGCCATTGTTATTTTTTACAACAATATTTCTAATATCATCTAAAGAGGCCACTAGCCCTTCTCCTCTAATAAAGAAGGCTTGGTTCAATTTTTCTATATAACCTCCCCCTGAAACACTGTTATTATTCTCTAACGCCGTAAATATTTCATGCACAGAAATATTCATCGCATTTAGTTTTTCAGTATTAATAGCAACTTCATATTGTTTTAAAAAACCACCCCAAGTGTTAACCTCAACCACACCAGGAATTCCAGACAATTGCCGCTTAACAATCCAATCTTGAATTGTTCTTAAATCTTGAGGACTATATTGATCCTTATATTCGGGCTCAACATCCAAAATATATTGATAAATTTCACCTAAACCGGTGGTTATAGGGCCCATTTGTGGTGCTCCAAAACCTTCAGGTATTTTTTCTGAAGCAGATTTGATTTTTTCTGCGATAAGCTGTCTTGGTAAAAAGGTCCCCATGTCATCATTGAATACGATGGTAACAACAGAAAGTCCAAATTTAGAAATCGAACGAATTTCTTGAACACCAGGTAAATTCGCCATTTCCAATTCAACCGGATAGGTAATAAATTGCTCCATATCTTCGGTAGACAAGTTTCTTGATGTTGTAATGACCTGTACCTGATTGTTAGTCACATCCGGTACAGCACCGATAGGGATTTGGGACAATGAATATAGTCCGAACCCCACTATAAAGACGGTAAATAATAAAACAATGAATTTGTTTCTTATACTAAAATTAATAATATGTGATAGCATGATTTCATAAAATAATCAACGTTAAAAACTGTTCACTTGCCTATGCTAATGAACCTTAAAAAGTAAATATGATTAATTTATGAATGCCGCGGCGGTTGCAAAATACCATCGGAATGCAGTGTAGATGACGGTAATTGATAATAAAAATTATTAATAGTTAATTCTAAAAAATCTGTAGTCTTGATTTCTAAATTTAGAAGGTCTAATTCCAGAGCTGTTGTAGAAAGAGGTTGACTTTGATGCTTAAAAGGCAACTCCTCATGCTCTTCTTTCTCTTCTTGATGTTCAATCTCGTGTTCCACTTTTAAATCACCATAATGCTTTGAAATAAAAGCAAAAACATCATCTCCATATTCTTCATTATGAAATTTAGAATGCTCAATGAATTCATCAATTTGTGCTATATCATCTGGGTGCAACCCTAAACTTTGCATTAAAAACAATAGCGACAATGATATGGAAAACAGTTTCAGCATTGTTACGAAGGTAATAATTTATAGTTATTACGCAATACATGAAACTGCAATTTATGAGCGCTGGTAGGTTGATCTTTAACAATACTCACCTTTAACATCATGAAATTTTAATCGCCTTAATTATGTTTGAACCCTGAAATTGTATCATGTTGATGCTTAAACCATAAGGTTTTAGTTTTAAATTCACAATTGCTATTATTATTGAGAATTTTGACCTAAAACCAATAAAGGGCGTTTTATATTATATGCAAATGTTTCTACAGCATGTTTTGTAAATAGACGTTCAAAAAAGCTGTGTTTTTCACTGCCCATGACTAACAAGTCAATATCATTATCATCAATGTGTTTTTCAATAGCATTAAAACTATCTTTTGCATCCTTTGGATACATATCATAGGCTATGTTTGCCAACTTTTTATTTAGAATTGTCGTAAAATCGGCTTCACTATCAGTCGTATTAAAATTTAGCACATCAATTGTAAACCCATGCAATGTTTGTATACTATTAAATATATCTAAACAACTATTAATAAATGTTTTATAGCTTTTTATAGAAAGTATAACTTTATCTAATTTATTAAAATTATAAGACTCCGGAACGACCAATGTAGGCATATCTAAACGCTGGATAACTCTTATGGTATGACTCCCAAAAAGGACTTGCTCAGCAGCAGATTTTCCTTGCATGCCCATCGCGATGAGGTCTATGTTATGAACTTGACATATTTGATTAATAGCATCAATAAAATTATCATAATCTACGAGCATCAAGAAGTCGTGATTAGGGTTATTCTTTAAATTTAATTGATTTACCAAATCGGATAAAGCCGTCTTAGCATTATCAACCAATATTTTATGAATGGATTCCGATGTTGGCACATGCATTAAATCATCAGATATATATGCAGAGGCTTGATGCACGTGTAAAAGATAAAATTTGCAAGGTTCATTTTTAAACAATTCAGCGGTATACTGAATGGCATGCAAGGCATTATTTGAAAAATCCGTTGGTAGCAAAATAGATTTCATTGTAATTGTTTTTATAATCTTAATAAAGATATTACAAATTATCAATAATAAAAATGATAAATATCAGCCCTTACCAAGGTAATACTGATATAAAAACCAATAGCAATGAAGACCTTTATCTACAATTACTGCTTAAGCTTATTTGATACATTAAAAATATTTATACTAAATTGCTGGGCATAAATATTTGCTATACGCTTTTACCATAAAATTATGCTATGCCTTTACACATGAACCCTATTATAGTCCAAAAACAAATAGCCCTTATTATTTTTGGTCTTACATGTAATCTTATATTTTCTCAAGATATTGAACCGCGGCGTTGGTCAACGATACCAGTTGGTACTCAGGTTGCGGGTATCGGGTTTGTACATACTTTTGGAGATATAGAATTTGACCCATTACTGCAAGCAGAAAATACAACTTTATCCGTAAACTCCTTAGCACTACAGTACGTACGTGCTTTTAAAATTGGCACTAAATTAGCTCGGATTGATGTATTAATACCATACAGTAACGCCACATGGGAAGGCTTATTAAATAAAGTTCCGACTACCGTGAAACGCAATGGCTTTGCGGATCCTCGATTACGATTTTCACTAAATATCTTAGGTCCCAAAGCGATGACACCTAAAGAATTACAGGACTATTTTAAAACGAATCCAACGTATACAACATTTGGAGCTTCCCTATCAATTTCTTTTCCGCTCGGTCAATATTATGGTGATAAACTCCTAAATTTAGGATATAATACGTTTGTTTTCCGGCCACAAATAGGCATGGTGCATAAATGGAATTCTTGGTCATTTGAGGCTTCAGGCTCGGTATTCTTTTACTCTGTAAACAATGATTTTTATATCAATAAAACGAAACGACAAGATCCCCTATTTGCACTACAAACACACCTTATAAAATCGTTTAAAAACCGTATTTGGGCTTCTTTAAGTTTTGGTTATGGTCAAGGCGGTAACTCGATAGTAAATAGAGTGACTAATGATGATGAGCGCGGAAATTTCTTAGGAGGTGTTTCTGCTGGTATGCCAATCTTTAAAAAGCAAACCTTAAAATTAGCTTATGGCTCTACCCTAACGACTAAGGATGTTGGCGCTAATACCCATGGGTTTGTTTTAGGCTGGGCCTACATATTTTAAACTTTATTAAAGGCATTAATATTTAATTCTACTTTTTGTACAAGGGCAATTACTGATAGAGCGCACTAAATCTAGTCCAATCGTTATGACATGAGTTCCAGAATTATAACTGGATAAGTCATTAGTCGTCACCTGATAGGCATAACCAAAATAAAACACGGATTGTTTTAAGCCAACCATAGGTCCTATGTTAAGGGGTTTAAGAAATTGATCGTTAAGAAAGCGATATGAAAGTCCTCCCCAAAAGTAATTATCATCTCTACCGTACTTCCTAACTTTTATATTTAAATCGGTACTTGA